>JBLMWR010000142.1:0-3357 GCA_050257335.1 Deltaproteobacteria bacterium
ACATCATGGTCGCCGGCAAAGTGGTGGTGGTGTGCGGCTACGGCGACGTGGGGAAGGGGTGCGCCCACGCGATGAAGAGCCTCGGGGCGCGGGTCATCATCACCGAAATCGACCCGATCAACGCCCTGCAGGCGGCGATGGAAGGGTACCAGGTGACGACAATGGAGGAAGCGGCCCCCCTGGGAGACATCTTCGTCACCGCCACGGGGTGCGTCGACGTCATCCGCCACGAGCACCTCGACGTGATGAAGAACGAGGTCATCGTCTGCAACATCGGGCATTTCGATTCCGAGATTGAAGTGGCGTACCTCAAGAACCGCAAGGACATCAAGCGCGTCGAGATCAAGCCGCAGGTGGACAAATTCGTGTATCCCGACGGCAAGGCGATTCTCGTGCTGGCCGAGGGACGCCTGGTGAATCTGGGCTGCGCCACCGGACACCCGTCGTTCGTGATGTCCAACAGCTTCACCAACCAGGTGCTGGCGCAGATGGCGCTGTGGGACGCGAACGCCAGATTCGATGTCGGCGTGCACATGCTCCCCAAGAAGCTCGACGAAGAGGTCGCCCGGCTGCATCTGGACAAGCTGGGGGTGAAGCTCACGAAGCTCTCGCCGAAGCAGGCGGATTACCTGGGCGTCGCCGTCGAAGGGCCATACAAGCCGGAGTATTACCGGTATTGACAGTTGGCCTCGACAGGGTTCGGGAAAGGTTGTATAGTCCCGCCCCCATCTCGAACCTCCTGCTGTCTGACCCCCGCGACCTCTCCATTCTCGTCGGCGTCCTTTCGCGAACCGTCTCGATCCGGGAACGGTCTCACTATGCGCTACTCTGCATACCGGCGCTCCTCTGCATACCGGCTGATGGCCATCGTGCTGCTCCTCGTGTCGGGGTGCGCGACGCCGCCGTTCTCCGGCGCGGAGGGGCGCAGCCAGGCCGATTCCGGGGCGCAGCGCCAGGCCGAGGCCGGCGCGGCGACCTCCCCCGCCATAACCCGGAACTCGCCGTTCACCGATCGGAAAGCGCCCGGTCTCCGTTCCGCCTCGCGGGACACGGCCATCACCGAACGGCGAATCGAGGAGCTGCTCGTCTCCGCGTCGCGCAGCCAGAGCGCCGGACGGCTGGATGTCGCCCGCAGCGCGTACGAACAGGTCCTGCGTCTCGACTCGCGGAACATGAAAGCACATTATCAACTGGCATGCATCGCCGACGACCAGGGAAGGTTCGAAGATGCCCAACGGCACTACTCGGTTCTGCTGGATCAGGCGCCGCACAATCCGGATGTGCTGGCCAGTCTCGGCTGGTCCTGCCTGCTGCAGGGGAAGTACGACGATTGCGAACAAACGTTGCGCGAGGCGCTGCGCTACGCGCCCAGTCACCAGACGGCGCTCTATAACCTGGGCTGGCTGTACGGGACCCGCGGCGACTACGAACAGGCGCTGGCCATCTTCCGCTCGGCGGGAACCGAAGCCGAAGCGCAGCGGGCGATTGCCGAGTTGCAGCAGAACGCTCCGCGAAATCCGGCCCGGGATGCCCCGGCACTGGCCGCCACAACCCGCAGGTCTTCTTCGCCGCCGCAGGTTGTTGCCGGGACAGTCGCCCAAACCACCTATAGCGAGGCCGAGCCTTCTGTCGGCGCGACGCGCCTCGGCGCCAATGCCTCACAGAAGCAATACGACCGCGCGGCTCCCGGAAGCATTCATGAGAGGTTTTCCGAAATCGACGCCTATGCAAGTTCGTCCCCCACGCAGGCCAATCAGCCGCGGCAGGCGGAACCGCAGACCTATGATGTTGGCGCCGGTCGCGGCGTGCCGGCGCCGGGAACGCCACCGGTGGGCATGGAGCCGGTCCATTACGAGCCCCCGGCCCCGCAGGCGGGGGGCCAGCAGGGGCCGATCATCACACCCGGTGTGGCCGGCGGCGGAATGATCAATTCCCGGCAGGGAACGATCGCCAGAAACATTCTGCAGGAGGCCAACTCTCGCCCCTCTGTCGTCGTCGCAGACGACGCCCCAGCCACCATGAATGCCGGAGAATGGTCACGGAATGCGCCGGCGGACTCGCGGCTCCCCGGCCGGCAGAACTCGGCGGCAGGCGACCGTTCCGCACCGGCTTCGCCAGGGACCAGGCCGCCGCGCCGCGACGGAAGCTCGTGGCAGGACGCGCAACTGGCGGCGGCTCAATTGGGACTGGGCGCCGGTCTGGGCGGGCCCTTCTTCACGGCAGGCGACTGGTGCGAACCCCCCGCTGCGCCGGCAAGTTCGCTGTCCAAGTCGATGACCGCTCCCGTCGCGCCTCAAGCAGGCCGGCTGCCGCCGCCCGACGGCATCGTTTCCAGGCAGAATCCTTCCGTTCCCCGGCAGCCCCCGACGACTCAATCCGCCGGGTTTGGAACCTCAGCCGGGGAATCGTCGGCGCCGCCATCGCCGGGCTTGCCGCCGCGGGCGGGGCGCCCCCCCATTCCGGCCGCTGTGCCGACGGACGTAACTCCTGTGGTGCGATCGCCGGCCTCTGGCGCCGCTGCGACCTCCCCCCTGCCGGGGAGCTACCCCGACAGAACCATCCCCAGTGCGTCGCGATAACGGCCGTGTCGCCAGGGCTGGGCCGGCGGGAAGCGCCCATGCGCGTCTCGGTCACAACACTTTCGGACAGGCCCGTGGGCGGTCCTCGCGTCGGTTCGCCCCCGGCCACCCGCCGCCACGGCTTTTCGGGCGGCATCACGGCTCGTACCCCGGTCAACAATCACACGCCGAGACCGCCGGGTCACGGAGTGACCCGGCTGCGCCGGCCGATCGAGATCGATTCCAGCCGCCGTCGATGGTGGAATCGTTCGTGCGCTGTTAAGTTAGGAACGTCGGTAAAAAAATGGGGGGTCCGACTGCGAGCTGAGACGCGTGAACATTGCAAGGGACCTCGCGCCAGAGCGAGGGTTCCGGAGGGAAAAGTCAAACGGGAATGTCAGGTTTTCGGAAACTGCTCGTTGCCAACCGGGGCGAAATTGCGATTCGCGTCTTTCGCACGTCGCACGAACTGGGAATTCGCACGGTCGCGATTTATTCGCACGAGGACCGTTATGCTCTGCATCGCTTCAAGGCGGATGAAGCATACGAAGTCGGCAAGCCCGGAGAGCCGTTGCGGACGTACCTCGATGTCGGCGGCATCATTGCCCTCGCGCAGCACCACGGCATCGATGCCGTCCATCCCGGTTACGGATTTCTGTCGGAGAATCCCGAACTCGCCCGGGCCTGCCGTGATGCGGGGATCGCGTTCATCGGCCCGTCGGTCGAGATGCTCGAGCAGCTCGGTGACAAGACCGCGGCCCGGGAAATCGCCCGCATCGCCGAGGTGCCGATTCTGGCG
>JBLMWR010000143.1:0-2826 GCA_050257335.1 Deltaproteobacteria bacterium
GTATTCGGCCTGCAGGAGCTCCAATCGCGATTCATCGATCGACTCCCCCGGTTTCACCAGCAGGTTCCCGGCGTTGTAGAAATCGTGCACCACATTATCCGGGTCGGCACTGGCCTTCAGCCGCGCCTCCTGTGTTCCCTTGTCGTCATAGAACAGCGTTTCCGGTGAATGGAACTTCAACCAGTATTCCAGCTCGCTGCGGATGGGGAGCAGATTGGGAAACAGGGCCCAGCGGCCGTGCAGGGTCCCACCCGGCGCCAAAAGCTGCGGCAGTTGAACTTCGGAGAGGTTGACCGTCCGCAGCGTGCCATCGGATTCGGCGATGGAAAGCTGTCCCGTGCCACTCAGTTCGGGCGTAATGTGTTCGGCCCGGATCAAGCCGGTTTTTTCGAGCGGTTGAAGGAACTTGTCGAAATCGGCGACGACGTCGCGGAGCGTCTGTTCGCGGGAGGCGATCTCTTTGAGCTTTTGAAAGACTTCGTTCCGGTCTCCGGCCGGCAGGCCCCCCGCCGTCCCTTCGACAGAGAGGCCGAAGGCCCGGCGCGTGTCCGGAGGAAGGCTGGCGACGTCGCGGGGCATGACGAACGTCAACAGCGCCGCATTCAGCTCCTGGGGAGCGCGGGCGATGCTGCGCGGGTTGTGGGTGAAAACGGGAGGGACCTGCTCGGCGGCCCGGTCGCGGGCGCGGGCCGTTCGTTCGGGATTGACCCGCTGAAAGTCGATGACAGCCGCTACGCCGTCCACCGGACGCTGATCGAGCCGAAAGGGAAAGGCGTGCTTCCAGGCCTGCACGCACACGGTAAGGGCCGCGATCGTCACCAGCCCCAGCCCCAGCCGCGCCAGCACGCGGCGGTCGCCGAAGAGCGCGCGCAGGTCGGCGGGCGCCGCGGGAGAGAGGCGGAGCCCCGCCCCCCGCACGCTGCGGCCGCGTCTGGTCGCGAAAAGAGACATCCTAACCTTTCCGTCGCAGTGTGCGATGGCCCGGCCCGTCTTCGTACGCCTTCACGATTTCTTTGACGAGCCTGTGCCTGACAATATCGCGCCCCGTCAGCCGAACGTGGGCGATCCCATCGACCCCCTGCAGCCGCTCGATGGCGTCGAGCAGGCCGCTGGTGACGTTCGGCGGCAGGTCGGTCTGGGTCGTGTCGCCGGTCACCACGATCCGCGAGCCATTCCCCAGGCGCGTCAGAAACATCTTCATCTGCGTCACGGTCGTGTTCTGCCCCTCGTCGAGAATGATGAACGTGTTGTTCAACGTCCGGCCGCGCATGAAGGCCAGCGGGACGATCTCGACCACGTCCCGTTCCATATACCGTTTGACCTGCTCGAAATCGAGCATTTCATTCATGGCGTCCAGCAGGGGCCGCAGAAAAGGATTGACCTTGGCGAGCAGGTCCCCCGGCAAAAACCCGAGCCGCTCGCCGGCTTCCACCGCCGGCCGCACCAGCACGATTTTCTTGACCTGCTCCTGCCGCAGCGCATTGACCGCCATGGCCACCGCCAGATAGGTCTTCCCGCTGCCCGCCGGCCCCACGCAGAACACCAGGTCATTCTCGCGGATCGCCCGGACGTACTCGGCCTGCCCGTGGGTCCGCGGAGCGACCCGCCGCGCCTTTTCCAGCAGGTCGATCGTTTCGTCGGTCGCGCCGTTCGTCGATTGGCCGTTCGACACCTTGCCGTCCCCGATGGTCTGCAGCACCCCCTGGACCTCGGTGTCGAGCAGTTCGCCGCGCCGTTCGAGGATGGATTGCAGTTCGGCAAAGACAGCCAGACCCCGTTTGATCTGGTCGTCGGTTCCGTGCAGGCGGATTTCATCGCCCCGCAGGGTCACATCAACGCCGACCGCGTCCCGTACCTGCCGCAGATAGCGGTCTTGCGTTCCAAACAGACGAAGAATCTGATCCGGGCTGGAGAACGCAAGGGAGGCTTCGGTCATTCTGTCGGTACTCGGGAACAAGAACGGCACCCGCGATGGGCCGCAGGTTCACTCTTTCAATTATATCGCCGATGGTCCCCTTTGCGAGCCACACTGGTCGAACCGGTCGATCGCGAAATCTCTGAAAACCGCGGCTGGCGCCTGCTGCCGGCGATCCAACGAATCATCACAACCAATTGACCATCAATGCCTTACGACGCGTCTCTCTCGCGGGAGGGAAGGGCCTTTGTCGCGATCCCCGGCGACGGGGAAGGGCCTTTCGAGAGATCGGATTTCCATTGCAATCGGCACTCGCGGAATGATCCATCCCTCCCGACCGGCACACCCTCTCGACACCGCAGCCATTCCCCGGGTTCCCGGACTTCACCCCCCGGCGATGACCTAAAGATGCCCCCGGAGGCGACTCGATTTATGAGCTGAAGACTCGCGCTCCCGAGAGAATGCATCCTCTGCCCCATCCGCCACGAAGGCCGGTCCCATGTACGAGGCGTACTTCCAGCTCCAGAAACGTCCCTTTTCCGCAACTCCCGATCCAAGCTGCTTTTTTGCCCCCGAGCCCATCCAGGAACTTTTCGATGAATTGGTCCTGCGGGCGGAAAGCGGGCAGGGGATCGGCATCCTGACCGCGCACGCGGGGACGGGCAAAACGCTGGTGTGCCGCCGGATTGCCGCCGAACTGGGCGGCCGCTTCACTCCCATATTTCTCGCGAACGCCAATTTCCCCACGCGACGGGCCCTCCTGCAGTCGATTCTGTTCGAACTGAAAAAGCGGTTCAGCGGGTTGGAAGAACAGGAATTGCGCCTGGCCGTTTACGCGTCGCTCAAGGAGCTGACGCTGGCCGGGCGGGGCGTGGTCCTCATCGTCGACGAAGCCCATCTGCTGAATGAAC
>JBLMWR010000144.1:0-2905 GCA_050257335.1 Deltaproteobacteria bacterium
CCGGCGATCGCCGCCAGCACGGCAATGGCAACAAGCCGGGTATTTCCCGGCCGCGATGATGAGCGTCGAGTCGTCATGACGACCTCCCTTAAAAGTTTCCGATGGTTTCTCCGCCGGCGCGCGTCCCCAAGGCGCGCCAGATGCCGAGATTGATGCTGTTTCCCACGGGCCGCACCGAGCCGTCGTTCATCAAGGCGTTGACCGTCCCGGTGTGATAGCTCCGCGCGGTGACGGCGGCATACGTGGGAACCGTCGCCGACTCGCCGTCGCGCATCGACGTCACGTCAACGTCGTAGGTGACCCCGCTGACGGTGTAGGGCACGTTCGTGTTCGGCGTGAAGACCGTCGTGAATCCGGTTTCGTGCACGTCCCCTTCCACCCATTCGGTGTGCCCGTTCGAGTCGAACGTCCCGCCGAAGTATGCCGCTATCGCTGCCACCGAACCGGGGGGCGGCACTCCCATCGCATTCGGATTCGACGTGTCCCACAGGTTTGGCTGGTAGGCCTTGTTCTCCGCCATCGCCAGGGTATTGCTCATTCCATCCCGGAAATCTGCGTCGCGCATCGCACGGTTGGGGCAGAAGGCGCCGTCTCCCGTCTGGCCCGAGACCGGGTCGTAGATGAACCAGGTTCCTTCATTACAGGAATAATTCAGCGGATAATGAACCAGATTGGAGGTGATGCGGGCGCGGTCATTGATCTCGCTGGGACAAAGATAAATCGCGATGCGAGTTTGACAAACCGCGGGATTCGACGGGAACTCCGCGCTGGAGCCCCAGTCCACCAGATTCTGCAGGCTCGCCTGCTCGATGTACGGCAGCAGGCGCGCGTGCGCCGACCACGGTTCGCTGGTCCGCCCCGACGGAAGGACCGACACCGGAGGAAACGCGTTCATTGCCTCGAGGTAGTTATGCAGCGCCAATCCAATTTGCTTGAGATTGTTCTTGCACTGCGTTCGGCGGGCGGCTTCACGCGCCTGCTGCACCGCCGGCAACAGGAGCGCGACCAGGACGGCGATGATGGCGATGACCACGAGCAATTCAATCAGCGTAAATCCTCGTCTGCGGCGTCGTGAGATTCTGGAATGCATGGGAACTCCTGTCGGTTTCAGATGGCCCGCAGAGAAACTTCGTCGCGATTATACGTTGCGCGCATCTTGACGGTAAAATCACTCGATGAACGGTTTGTAATGATCGCCGGGTCGTCCCGTTTCCTTCTTCGACCCTGCCGCCATGTGCGGCGGTACTTCTCGTTGTCCGCTGCCTGGACGAAACGGACCCTGATTCCCCAGCGCTGACTGAACCTGCGACTCCGGATTATGTCCTCGCAGTAATTAGAGACCAGCACCGCAACGCGATGATGATTCGAACGGAAAACAGCCGGATGTTTGCCGCGACGGGGCTCCTCTTCTGGCTCGCGGGGGCGGGGCCCGGCGCCTTTGCCGAGGACGTGCCGCCCCCGTTGAAGTCCCTCCGTGAGCAGCGCGTGTTCGGTCTCACGAAGGTGCACCAGATCTGCTTGCAGCAGATTTCAGCGAAAGATTACGCGGCCATGGATCCGGCAGGGGGCGGGTTTCCGCTCGGTCCCGGTGGCCGGTCGCCTGTACGAGACGCTTGAGGCCGCATTGCTGTCAGGCGAGAGCCCGACCTGCTATGGCTGCTGTCCTTTCGATTCCGCCGTCGGCTCATCCAGCAGCGTCATGATCAGCGATTGTTCCATTTCGCCGGGTTTGAAGCCGAAGGGGCCGCGGCCCCCTTTGTAGGCGACGCGCCCGGAACGGTCGATGACGTACAGCCGGTCAGGCATGCCGCTGTAGGCGTGGCCGACGCGGTCGTGGAGATCGTCCACGAGCAAGGGCATCGACATCGCCAGCGACTGACAGCACGTCGCGGCCACCTCAATGCGGTCCTTGCGCCGGGTCGGCTGGCTGACGATGATCCCCGCCCGATCGTTCGAGGTCATCCGCCACCCCTCCGTCGGATGGGCTTCGCGCACGTAGATCGCCATGAACTGCACGCTGTCGCCGTAGGTTCGCTTCAACTCTTCGAGGACCACAAACTGGGATCGGAAGGGGCCTCAGGTGAAGCTGCCGAAGACCAGCACGACCGGTTTGTCATTGCGAAAGCTCGACAGTCGATACGACCTTTTCCCGTCCTGCGTTTCCAGTTCGAAATCGGGGGCTTTATCATCGATGCTCGGCCCTTCCAGGATTGATCCCAGTTCGCCGGTCAGAACACCCTGCAGGAGCACGTCGAGGGAGGGTCCCTGCTGGCCAGGCGCCGCGGCGGCCGTTTTCGGGGCCGGCGGAAACAGACCCGCGCGCAGGTCTTCACGCGACACGTACCCCTTTTCTCCGGCGAGCTTCTCGAAGAACTGCTGCCATTCCTCGGGCGTGATCCGCCCGTTGCTCGATTTGTCGATCCGCGCGAACCATTGGCCGGCCTGCCCCTGCTGCCGCACGAACGGGGAACGATCGGACCAATCGAAGTCGGCCGGGTTCAACTCGCCGTCGTGGTCGCGGTCGAGCCGCTCGAAGAGTTCCGTCGGGCCGGTGAATTCTTCGGCGGCGATCGTGCCATCCCCGTCGCCGTCGAACCGCCGGGCGAGCCAGTCCCATCCGTAACGGCTCTGGCCCGGATGGAACCACCCTTCGCCAGGCCCCATCTGCGAGCCTCCCAGAATGGCCGAGACCATCTGCACGGCCTCGCGCTCTTTGATTTTTGCGATCGAATCGCGGCACCACGCGCGCCACCAGGGGACCGGCGAAGCGCTTGCCGATTGCGGACACCGGTGCGCTTCATGATAGTTGTGCATCGCCAGACCAATCTGCTTGAGATTGTTCTTGCAGGTGGAGCGGCGGGCCGCCTCGCGCGCCTGCTGGACGGCCGGCAGCAGCAGCGAGACC
>JBLMWR010000145.1:0-5077 GCA_050257335.1 Deltaproteobacteria bacterium
TCGGCCTTGCCGTAGAGTTTATAAATCGGCTTTGCCGCGGCGATCGTATCCCGGACGCCGGAGACTTCGAAGTTGCTGTCCCGCACGGGGCTGCTCGCCAGAAATGGCCGCGGGGCAAACGCAGCGACGATCTCGGTGAAATCGAACGGCACCCTGTCGGGATTATTCTCGTAAACGCCGGCGATCCGCGGCATGTAGCGGGCGCTCGTCCACCCCGCCAGTTTTCCCTCGTAATACTTGTGAAAGCGGGTAAAGCCGCAATTCGAAACCAGCGCCTTGATCCGCGTGTCGAATACGGCGGTGAACATGGTATTGTGCCCCCCCAGCGAATGGCCGATGCATCCGATCCGCTCGCCATCGACCTCCTCCAGCCCTTCCAGCAGGTCGATGCCCCGCATGTTGTCCCAGATGGCCTTCATCGTCCCGCTCGAGTAACCATGTTTCTCGGCGAAGTCGTACTCCCGTTCGCCAAACGACGGATAATCGGGGGCCAGCGTCACGTAGCCGCGCTGCGCCAGGTGCAGGGCGTAATGCAAGTTTGGGTTCCCACCGAGTCCTGCCGGCTCTTCCTTCCCGATTTTCGTCGTTTGATGCAGGCACAACACCGCCGGCAGCTTGCGGCGATTGGCGCGAGGCGGAATGAAGAGGTAGGCCCGCAGGCGATAGCCCGGCTCGGTCGTATATTCGATCTTCTTTCGCACGACTTCGCCAATCTTCGCCGCTTCCAGCTCGCGCGTCTCCAGAGGCGCCGGTTTGCTGCGATCGGGGAGCGGCCCCATGACGATCTGCATGTTCGCCAGGATGTGCCGCCGGCGGATTTCCCAGTCGGCAACCGTTTTGATTTCGTGTCTGGCCCCTTTGGCATCCAGGTAATACCCCAGATCCTGATGCTCGGCATACCGCGGCGCCGGTTCCTCCGCCAGGGCCCTGCCCCCCGCGGCAGCCAGAAGCAGGGCCGCGGCCCACAGACTTACTGCAATCGCTCGTCTGATGGTCATCCCCCCATACCCTCCTTCCGTATCCCACGGAACTACATCGAATTACGATTCAATACTCGCGGAGAGCGCCCCGAAGTCGCCGAACGTCCTGCATCGGATGCCTTTGCGTCTTTGCGCAATGTTTTTTCGTCAGCCCGTCCAAAAGATTTTGTCGAGTAAAGAAGGGAATCACACAAAGGCGCAAAGGAAGAGAAGAAACAGAAAGGCGCGGGATCGTCTTTTTGAGTTTGATTTTCCTTGGACATTCGGATTTCGAATTTCACCTCACCCTGCCATGCGGCGCTGGCGGATCTGGTCGAGCGTGACGGCGGCGACGATGATAATCCCCAGAATCACTTTCTGATAGGCGGTCTTGATGTCGAGCGTCACGCAGCCATGCAGAATGGCCGCCATGATGCACGCGCCGGACAGCGTTCCCAGGATCGAACCCCGCCCGCCGCTCAGGCTTCCCCCGCCAATGACCACCGCCGCGATGATCTCCAGTTCCTTCCCCATCCCCGACTTGGGATCGCCCTCCCCCGAGAGAATCGCGAACTGAAACAGTCCCGCGACGCCGACAAAGAACCCGGCGATGGCGTAGACCGCAATGCGAATCGCGGTGATGTTCACCCCGCACAGCCGGGCAGTGGCTTCGTTCGAACCCAGTGCGAAGACATGCCGGCCGAAGACGGTATATTTCAAAATCACTCCGACGATCGCCGCCAGCGCGATCATCACCCATACCCCCGAAGAGACCCCCAGCCATTCGGGAATCGGATACGGCGCCTGCAGGTTGAGCACCCACTCGGGGACCTTGCCGAAGGCCCGGATCGGCGTGTCGTTTGCCAGAATCAGACCCAGCCCGAGAAACACGGTCATCGTCCCCAGCGTCACGATGAAGGGAACGACTCGCAAACCGCTGATCAGCACGCCGTTGAGCAGACCTGCGAGACACCCCACGAGAATCGCCGCCGCCACGCCGACGGCCGGAGAATAGTTTTCGCGAAAGAACCAGGCCGTGACCGTGGCGCACAGCGAGATCGTCGCGCCCGCTGAAAGGTCGATCCCCCCGGCGATGATGATGAGCGTCATTCCCAGCGCGGCGACTCCCACCTGCGAAGCGTCGCGCAGCACTTTCTGCGCGGTGGCTTCGGAGGCGAACGTCGGTTTCTTGCCCGTGGTCCGCGAGCGGGCGTAATCGGCAGCCGAGAAGAGCACCAGAACGAGCACCAGGCCCAGGAAGGGCCCCAGAGCCGATCCCACGAGGCTCATCGTCCGGCGGCCACCGGCAGGCGAAGTTCCGGGTGAACCCGATTGTGCGCTCATGGTTCCGCCCCTTCCAGATCGCACGCCGCATGCAGCAGGTTTTGTTCGCTCCACTCGCCCGCCGGGCGAACCTCACGCAGCCGGCCGCGCGCCATGACGGCCACGCGATCGCAGATGGCCAGCAGTTCGGTAAAGTAAGAACTGACGAAGACAATCGCCTTGCCGGCGGCGGCGGCTTCCCCGATCATCCGGTATATCTCGGCCTTGGTGCCGACGTCGATCCCCCGCGTCGGCTCGTCCAGCAAAAGGACGTCGGCGTCCTGGTGCAGGATGCGGGCGATCGCCACCTTTTGCTGGTTTCCCCCCGACAGTTCCACCAGGCTTTGCTCGGGTGACGCGGCCTTGATCTGCAGCCTCTGCATCCAGCCGCGGACCGCCTGCCGGCGGCGGCGCAGGTTCAGAAAACCCCCGCGGCCGTAAGCCGCCAGCCGGCTGGCGGTCAGGTTGTCGGCGATCGATTGCGATTGAGCCAGCCCCTCCCTCTTTCGGTCTTCCGAAACGAGTCCCACGCCGGCGGCAATCATTTCGGCGGGCGAATTCCGGCGGATGGTCCCCGCGACGCGGACGGCGCCGCTCGCGACCGGGTCGAGACCGAACAGGCAGCGCAACAGCTCCGTGCGGCCAGCGCCGACCAGCCCGGCGATCCCCAGGATCTCGCCGCGGCGCAATTCCAGCGAGACCTCACGCGGGAGCCGCAACCCCGACAGCCTCTGCAGCGACAGAAGCGGCCCGCCCGGAACGTGAGGAATCCTGGGGAAGAGATCATCGACGCTGCGGCCGGCCATCAGGGCGATGATCTCGGCTTGGCCCGTCCCCTGCAGATCGCCGCCACCTACCGAACGGCCGTCGCGCAGGACGGTAAAATGGTCGCTGACCTGGCGGACCTCTTCCAGAAAATGGCTGATGTAGACGATGCCGATTCCCGATGTTTTCAACCGCCGGATGACCTCAAACAGCCGCTCGGCGTCGTGCTGCGTCAGCGAGCTGGTGGGTTCGTCGAAGACGATGAGTTTTGCGTCCAGCACGAGAGCCCGGGCGATTTCGACGAGTTGCTGCGCGCCGACTGAGAGGCAATGGACGGATGCGTCGGGTCGCAGTTCGGGATGCCCCAGTAATTCGAGCGCTTCCAGCACCCGCGGTCTTTGCCGCGAACGCAACAGCCAGCCGAACCGCCGGGCTTCCTGCCCCAGCATGATGTTGTCTTCGACGCTCAGGTGCGGGGCGAGGGTCAGTTCCTGGTAGACGATGGCCACCCCGGCCTGCCGGGCGGCCTGCGGATTTTCAGGGCGAAACGGGTGCGCGGCCAGCTCCATCGTGCCGCTGTCGGGTTGGTGAACGCCGCTCAGGATCTTCATCAGCGTGCTCTTACCCGCGCCGTTCTCGCCGATCAGGGCCAGCACCCGCCCTGAATAAACTTCGAGCGCGACGTCGCGGAGCGCATGCGTCGCGCCGAAGCGCTTGCTGATTCCGGACATCCGCAGCAGGGGTGAACTAGTCATCATCGAGTTCGTCGCTGTTGTTTGGCTCCTTCGCTTGGGGGCGCGCGTCACCACATGCTCGCAACGCGCGGGGCAAGCCCCGCGGCTAAACACTATTCGCCGAATTTTCTGGGTTCGAGCAGTCTCCGCATTTCGGGATCACCCATGTTCTCGGCAGTCGCCAGTTTTTCTCCGGTCGGAATCCGTTTCTCGACTTCCTCGCCGTTCAGGTGAGCGACGATGGTCTTGACCGACAGGTAGCCCATCCGCTCCGGATCCTGCAGCATCACCCCGTCCACCGACTTGTCCTTCATCCCCTGGAGAATCCGGGGATCGGAATCGAAAGCGATGAATCGCACCTTGCCGGCGAGTTTTTCGTTTTCGAGGGCCTGCAGCATCCCCTTGTTGTTCGGCTCGCATACGGTGAATGCTCCCGCCACCTCGTCCTTGAAGTTCCGTAGCACCGACTCCCCCACCTTGAGCGCCTGGACCGCGTCCGAATCGACGCGTTGCGATTCCGAGAGCACCTTGATCCCCTCGTGCTCCTTCAGTGCGTCGAGAAAGCCCTGCTCGCGCTGTTCGGTGCTTTCGCTGCCCGCCTGATAACGCAGCAGAATGACGCCCCCTTTCCCCTCGAGAATCTTCGCCAGATGCTTTCCGGCCATCACGCCACCGTGATAGTTGTCCGTGGCCACATAGCTCACCGCATCGCTCAGGTCGCTCAGCGCGCTGTCGAAGATCACGACGGGAATGCCCCGCTGCTTCGCCCGCCTGACCGCCGGCACCAGGGAGTCGCGGTCGATGGGGGCAAGGCAGATGCCGTCGACCCGCTCGCCGACGAACGTATCGACGATCTTGATCTGCCCCTCCTTGTCCTTTTCGTTGTCCGGCCCGTTCCAGACCAGCTCGACGTTCCCCAGTTCGTCGGCGGCCTGCTGCGCTCCGTAATGGACCGACTTCCAGAAATCGTGCGTCGTCCCCTTGGGAATGACGGCGATCCGATACTTTTTCTTTCCGCCGGAACCTGCCTCCGGCTTCGCCGGCTGTTCACCGCCTCCGCATCCGGCCAGACCGACGGACAGACTCAAAACCAGCACCGCGAACACGGAGAACCGCATGGACGAAATCCTATGGGGAACACGCGATTGATTCTTGACGCAAAATGACGAGACATTCCATCCTACCGCCGGCAGGTATGCACTCCAAGCGTCGGGCTGTAGTCCGGTCGCTCCGTGACCGGACGGCGATCAGCGTTCCCTGCCGGCTGACCACCGCGCAATGCTTGAGCTCGCGCGC
>JBLMWR010000146.1:0-2936 GCA_050257335.1 Deltaproteobacteria bacterium
GATGAAAATCTGGTTCTCGGTGAGCAGCGTGTGGTATTCGGGGACGCGCTTGTCGAGCCAGTCGAGAAAGATCGTGCAGGCTTCGATCCACGAGAGCGACAGGTCCATCTTGTGGCCGGTGAGCGCCGCCAGTCCTGGCGGGATCGTGATCTTCTCGGGCAGGTCGTGCGTCGCTCCGCCGATCGTGATGTAACTGTACGTCAGCCGTGCGCCGCAGACTTCTTCGAAGAGGTCGAGAATGATCTCGCGTTCGCGGAAGGCGTACAGAAACGGGCTGAAGGTCCCCAGGTCGAGCCCGTAGGCCCCCATGCCGACCAGGTGGCTCGCGATCCGCCCCATTTCGGAGATGATCAGCCGCAGGACCATCGCCTTTTCCGGGACTTCCATCCCGATGAGTTTCTCGACCGCCAGCGACCACCCCAGGTTCATGTTCATCCCGGCCAGATAATCCATCCGGTCGGTGTAGGGGATCCACTGCTGCGGGGCGAGGTTCTCGCCGATCTTCTCGGCACAGCGATGCAGGTAACCGATATGGGGGGTGACCTCGTGCACGACTTCGCCGTCGGTCTTCAAGAGCAGCCGCAATACGCCGTGCGTACTGGGATGCTGAGGCCCCATGTTGACCAGCATCTCGTCGGTGCGAACGTCGAACTCGACGATGCGGGGGTCTTCCAGTTGCATGCTCATCATTTGCCTCGAATGCCGTGATATTCGAGCGGAAACTCGTAATCTTTCCGCAGGGGATGGCCGACCCAGTCTTCAGTGCACAGGATGCGCCGCAGATCGGGATGCCCGGTAAAATTGATCCCCACCAAATCGAAGGCTTCACGTTCGTGCCAGTCGGCGATGGCCCACACGCTGGTCACAGAGGGGACGTCGGGCAACTGCCCCGCTGCGTTGTTCTTCCAACGCGGCACTTTGACCTTCACCACAATCGAGTGGCGGTGGCGGTAGCTGTACAGGTGATAGACGACTTCGACGTGCGGCTCGTGACCGAACTTGGCCGCCTTTTTGGGGTCGGGCTCGAAATAATCGACGCCGCACAGGTTATTAAGGGCATCAAAGGCGAGGGCTTCGTCGGTCTTCAGGAAGCGGCCGACGTCGGCGATGGCCGCCGGAGCGACTTCGACCCACGGATCGAGTGCATCGAGATTGGCCCCGGTGATCTTGTCACCGAATTTCGCGACCAGTTTCTGGTGAATCTCTGCGGGTGTCATACCGTCGGTCCCGGCTGGATAATACGAATGGGAAAACGGAGCAGAAGCCTACGCGACCGTTTCGAATTTGCGGTCGGACCCTGCGGGTGCAGAGCCAGCCCCGCGCGCAGCCGTTTCTCTCTGCGCCCTGGCGCTTGTGATCGCCCGGACCCAGTCGAGGTCGCCGCGCTTCCAGACGTAGGCGAATGCGACCAGCAGGATCCCGAAGAAGACGAGAATGTCCGCCAGTCCGGTCAGCGCCAGGGTGTGGGCGGTCGCTGCGGAGACGACATTGTCTGCGGCCAGAGTTCCCGCCGGGTAGTTCAGCAGTTTTTCGCTGAGCTGGATACGTGCCGGGTCAGTCTGGGCGATCCGACTGTCGAGCAACTGCGTTGCCCCGCCGTACACGGCGGCCCATGGGAAAAAGAAGGCGACTTCGACGTCGAAGATGATGAACAGGAGGGCCACGACGTAAAACCGCAGGTCGAACTGCACGTAGCTGGAACCGATGGTCGGTTCGCCGCATTCGTACGCGGCCAGCTTCTGGGGCGTGGGGTTAGTGGGCCGGACAAAAAGTCCCAGCACCAGCGGGAGCAGCAGAAAGACCACTCCCAGCACCGTGAACAGCAGAAAATGTCCGACCAGATCTGTCATGATTCGCCCTGAGTTTCCAACCGCAATCTCATTCCTCACACTGCGCCGTCTCCCTCTCCCAAGGGGAGAGGAAACGCACACAGACACGCCGCTTTGCAAAACCCTGGCACGTCACCCCTGATCCGCTCCTGCGCCGGGTGTGCCGTCGGAGGACGAACCGGCGAGCAACGATTGCCGGCCCGCGAAGCCCGCGTCGAGCTCGTGCCAGTGCCCGATCTCTTCTTCACCCAGCATCCAGCACAGATAGACCTCGCGACCTTCCATCATCGACCGGAAATCGACCAGGCCGCGGCCGATGTCCTTCAATTCCACCCCCAGAGCCTCCAGCTCTTCGATGAATTCCTGCAGGCGGGTGATTTCCCTGTCCAGCTCCTCCTCGACCTGAACCAGCTCTTCGCCATACAGATCGTGCGGCCCGCGTCCCCCCGACTGCCGCGACTTGCGGATCTGCTCGAGCCGCGCCTTCCGTTCGCTCACTTCCACATATTTGGTGACGATGTCGGTGACGATGGCGCGGACCAGAGGGAGCGCGTTGTTCGCTTCTTCGATCGTGAAGTATTTTTTCGTTTCCGGCGCAGCCATCGCGATTCTCCCGTCTTCCCCCGATCGGCGTCTCGAGAGCCGATCGGGTTGTGACCCTATTGCGGCGTGTGCTCGAACGGACTCGGCTCCCCCTTGACCCACACCGGCTCGTACAGCGCTTTCGACTCGGCCACCGCCGTCGGATTCAGCGTCGTCTGGCCCCACGCGACATGCAGCGGCAGCTTGGCGTAATCGACGATGCATCCGTCGCGGCTGTAACAGCTCAGGTCGAAGTTCGAACCCATGAAAATGCAATCGACAGGGCACGGCTCGACGCACAACGCGCAGAACATGCACTTCGTATAATCAATCGTAAACCCGTCGATGCGGAAACCCTTGCCGACCGTGGCCTTCGTCTTGTCGATATAGATGCAATCGACCGGACAGGCGGCCGCGCATTTGTCGCAGCCGATGCAGGTGGTCAGGTCGTAGCGGTGGAACCCTCGATAGCGGGCCTTCACCGGGACCGGGACCTCGGGATACTCATAAATCTGGGTGAATGCC
>JBLMWR010000147.1:0-3386 GCA_050257335.1 Deltaproteobacteria bacterium
CCTGCCGCGACAGCGATCCGGTCATCGACCGCTCTGACCCCGCCACCCGGTTTCCAGCGCTGAAAGTCCTGCTCACCGCGGTTTTCCTCGCGGGGCCGACCTTTCCCTGTGCCGCCCAGCAGGTGCCGACGGAACCGGCGAGCACGCACATCTTTCCCGCGGGGGGACGCCGCGCGACGGTCGTTCCCGTGCGCGTGGGAGGAGAGTTCCTGCCGCCCTACACGCGGTTCCGGCTGGTCGGCGACGGCGTTTCGGCGCCGCCCGAACTGGTCGAGAAAGCGACCGGAAACTACGAACCGTCGCCGCGCCGCAAGCCCGGCGGGTCTCCCATCAATTATCCGCGCGAGTGGAGGTCCGAAATCACGATTGCCGCCGACGCGCCCCTCGGGCAAAAACTGTGGCGCGTTTCCTCGGCGCGGGGAGGGACAGGGGGCCGGCCGTTCATCGTCGGCGACCTGCCGGAGTTCATCGAGAGCGAATCGAATTCAATTCCCGGGGATGCCGAGCGGGTCGTCCTGCCGGTGACGATCAATGGCCAGATTGCCGGCGAGCGGGATCTGGATTATTTCCGGTTCGATGCCGCCGCAGGGGAAGTTGTGTCGGTGGACGTCGCGGCCACCCGGCTTGGCTCGCCGCTCGACCCGGTCGTCGAGATTCAGGATGCAAAAGGTCGCCGCCTCGCCGCTCAGGAGATTCGCGTGGGGAGCGACCCGGTGCTCGCTTTTCGCGTGCCCGCGACGGACGAATACCGATTGCTCGTTTCCAACCTCAACTTTCACGGCGGCCCGCAGTACGTCTACCGGGTCACCCTCACGACGGCCCCGTATATCACGTTTGCCTTTCCCCCGGGCGGGCAGGCGGGGACATCGGGCGTGGTCGAATTGTTCTCTCTGTCAGGCGCGGGTGGCCTGAAAAACAGACCGGAAACAATTACTTTTCCCGCTGGTCCGCCGTCCGAATTTGTCTTCACCGGTTCGACTCCCGTCGCGAATGCCGTTTCGCTGGAAACGACAGATCTGCCGACCGCCGGGGAGGCCGAACCGAACGATTCCGCCGCGGCAGCCACGCCGGTTTCCTGTCCGGTGATCGCCTACGGCCGCCTGTCGGCAGGGGCGGATGAAGACTGGTATGCCATCACGGCCGGAAAAGATCAGGCGATCACCGTGGAATGCCGGCTCGTGCCGCGCGGCTCGGGGTCGCTGCCGGTGATTTCCGTCTGCGATGCCGGCGGCGGAACCCTCGCGCGGGCCAGCACCGTGGAACTGCTTCCCAAACCGTGTCGCCTGGAATGGCGCGCATCGGCCGAGGGAAAGTATTTCGTTCACGTGCGTGATGTCCGGCAGGGAGGCGGGGAAACACCCTACCGGTTGTCGATCCGACCGGCGCAACCGGATTTTTCTCTGACAGCAACCGCCGATTTCGCCAATGTGGTTCAGGGAGCCCGGGGGGAACTGGAGCTGAAAGTCGATCGGCAGGACGGGCTGACGGGCCCCATCGATCTGGCGGTCGAGGGGTTGCCGGAGGGGGTACGTTTCGAGCCGGCCCAGGTTCCCGGCGGCCAGGAAGCGGTCAAACTGGCGTTCGTCGCCACCAACGAAGCGCGCCCCGGGGATGCGCTGCTGAAAATCACCGCGTCCGCCAAAGCGGGGGACGAAACGATCTCGCGCGTGGCGGCTGCCGTGCATCTCGGCCGCGACGTCGAAGGGGTCTCGCTGGGGGCGCCGACGACTGATCACGTGCAACTCACCGTGCGGCACAAACAGGTCTTTCGCCTCTTCTGCAGCGAGGCGTATCAATATGCCCATCGGGGGACGATTTATCCGTACCTGATGGAGGTCGAGCGGATGAACGGATTCGACGGACCGATCCAGGTGGAAATCGGAGACCGGCAGATCATGGATCTGGACGGCGTCGAGATCGTAAACTCCGCGTTCCCTGCCGGCGTGTCCCAGCTCATGCTGCCGCTGTATCTGCCAGAAACGATGCACATCAACGTCCAGCCGCACTCGAACATCTATGCCCAGGGGTATGTGGTCTTTCAGGACAAGTGGGGCCAGCGGCAGTCGATGCTGCAGGTCTCGGAGATGCGCTGCATGATCCGCCCGCTTCCCACAGTCGCCAGACTTCGCGCGCGGGAGAAGTCGATCGTGCTCCGCGCGGGCCAGTCGCAGGCCTGCACGCTGCAGCTCGACCGCACGACCAATTTCACGGGACCGATGCGGGTCGAGCTTGTTGAAGCGCCGGCGGGGATTCATGCGGAGCCCGTCGTCATTTCAGCCGGTCAATCGGCTGCCATCGCGACGATCACCGCCGACCCGGGACTGACCCTGCCGGCGGGCGCGCATCTCAGATTGCGCGGCACCGGCGACATGCCGCGCGACGTCAAAGTCGTCAGCGAAGTCCTCCTGCTCGTCACGGCCGAATAGCCCCCCACGCGTGGGGCAGGTTTTCCAACCGGCCCGTGCCGCCTCAAACGGCTCTACTGGCAAGCCGGAGCGCGACGGGCGCTCGTCCGCTCGGGAGTCGGCGAAGCCTCGACGTTGAGGCCGCGATCGGCGTACCATAAAAGCCCGCCGAGAATCGCGCACGTGAGAAACTGCACGGCACTCGACCAACCGAACGGTCCAAAGGCGGCCGCATACAGTCCGACCACGATGACGCACGTGATGACAACTTCCAACAGGCCGACCGTAGCCAGGAAGAGCGGCGAATGGCGGGGAGCGTTGGAATCGAATCGTTTGTCCATCGTAAGACCTCCCCCCTCTTCAATCGCGGTTCATCTGCCGAGCCTGCGGCTCGCTGGCGAATCCCTACACCGCGGCCCGTGAATATCTGATACGAGTCTAGGTCAATTGCTGATTGATGAATAGGTATGATGCTGCCCATCATTCATGGAACGTCTGATGCGATCCCTGAGGCATAGGCTGAAAACGGCGGGATTCAGACCGATTCGGCTGTCGCAACGTAAACGGGCGTCCAGATACGACTCGTTTTTGACCGCAGTGCGGGAAACATGCCGCTCGCCGATCGTCTAACCACAGACGATTCTGCTGAGGACCTGCGAATGACGCCGTTGAACCGGGACAGTCTGTCGGAACACATTCCCCGGCTATATCGGGTCGCGCTGCGGATTCTCGGCAACCATCACTCGGCGGAGGAAATCGTGCAGGAGGTGTGCGTCAAGGTGCTCGAGCACACGGAGCGCCCGCGGTTCAACGGCGAGGCGCAGCCCACGACCTGGCTGCACCGCGTGACGGTGAACTGCGCCCTTGACCGCGTCCGCCGCGAAAACCTCGAGCAGCGCAGCCGGCAGGCGATCGACGCCGGTTACGTACGGCAGCCGCTGCCGGCCCCCGACCAGGCGGCCGAACGGCGGGAGATGTTCT
>JBLMWR010000148.1:0-3834 GCA_050257335.1 Deltaproteobacteria bacterium
GTCCAAACGAGTAGCGACTTATCGCGAGACGAAACAAGCCAGCAAATCCAACCAGACGCGACATGTGCAACGCGCAACAAAAACGACGACAACCAGTTAATCAATTTCAACAGCCCACCCCGGCCCTCTCCCAGAGGGAGAGGGAGAATACGAATTCGAGGGCGGCGTCCCGCTGCAGAAATCAAATCGGAAATCCGAAATCCCACATCCCAAATCGGTCTGGTTCTCAACGCACGCGACAGGTTGGGAAACCTGCCCCGCGTCAGAAGGTCCAGCCGGTGTACAGCTTCGACTGGAAGTCCATCCATTCTTCCTTGTGGGCGGGGGCGTTGTTGCGTTCCAGACGCTCGGCGATCCAGTCGTCCATCCGCCGCAGACGTTCGATCAGGACTCCCATCGTGTTGAACGCCAGCTTGTACGCCGCCAGTGAACCGCTGCGCATCAGCTTATCGTATTTCTCGCGCGGGAGCCGCATCACCTCGACCTGGGACAGGGCCCGGACCGAGGCGGAATGCGGAGCGGGATTGAAGAACGACATTTCGCCGAACACGCCCCCCGGCTCGAGAACCCAGAGTTCCTTCTCTTCGCCGGATTTCGCTTTCTTGACCACCTGGCAGCGGCCCTTGAGGACGATCCAGATGTGCTGGAACGATTCCCCTTCCGCCAGGATCGTCGCTCCCGGCGCGTAAACCTTGCCGTCGAGCAGGCCCTGCAATTCCTGCCGCTCGGCAGCGTTCATGCCGCGGAACAGAGAGCATTTGGCGAGGGTGTTGTCGGAAAGCATTGCAGGCATCAGATTCCTCCCAGAACGGTGGCCCGGCCGACTCGGCCGATGCCAATGATGTATGCCGCGGTTCGGAGCGACACGTGCTTCTCCTGTGCGAGATTCCAGACACGATCGAAGCTGTCGACCATGACGCGGTCCAGTTCCTTACGGACGCGGGCCAGATCCCAGTTGAAATGCTGGCGGTTCTGGACCCACTCGAAGTAGCTTACCGTAACCCCGCCGGCGTTGGCCAGAATGTCGGGGACCACGGCCACATTACGTTTGTGTAAGATTTCGTCGGCCTCGGCCCGGGTGGGGTTGTTCGCGGCCTCGATTACCACACGGGCCTGCACGTCTCTGGCCACGTCTTCGGTAATGACACCGCCCAGCGCCGCCGGGATGAGCAGATCGACGTCGGCCCGCAGCAGTCGCTCGTTCGTAATGGCATCGGTTCCGGGAAACCCCGCGACCCCCTTGTGGTCGGCGTTCCACCGGAGCAGCGCGGGGATGTCGAGCCCTTCGGGATTCCAGACGCCGCCGGCCACGTCGCTCACGCCGACGACCTTCGCCCCCGCTACATGCAGAAACCGGGCGGCGAAGCTTCCCACATTGCCGAACCCCTGCAGCACGACGGTGCTTCCCGCCAGCGTCTTGTGAAGCTGCTTGAGAACGGCCTCGGTGACGATGATCACGCCGCGGCCGGTGGCCTCCTCGCGCCCCTGCGAACCGTGCAGCTCCAGCGGCTTGCCCGTGATGCACGCCGGACTGAAGCCGTGATACTTCTCGTACTGGTTGACGGCCCACGCCATCACCTGGGCGTTGGTACCCATGTCGGGAGCAGGGATGTCCTTGTCGGGCCCGATCATGTCGTGAATGTTGTCGATGAACCGGCGGGTGATGCGTTCCAGCTCGCCGCGGCTCAGCTTGCTGATATCGACGGCAATCCCCCCTTTGGCGCCGCCGTAGGGGATATTGACGACGGCGGTTTTCCAGGTCATGAGCTGCGCCAGGGTCTCGACTTCGCCTGCGTCGACTTCCGGGTGATAGCGGAGCCCTCCTTTCATCGGTCCGCGGGCGTCGTCGTGCTGCACCCGATAGCCGATGAACGTGCCGATCTCGCCGTTGTCCATCTCCATGGCGATCTGGACCTTGACCTCGCGCTTGGGGGTGAGCAGCAGCTTGCGCATGTTCTGCGACAGCCCCATGTGATCAGCGGCCTGGTTGAAATATCGGCGAGCGGCTTCAATGGCGTCCATAGTTACCTCGGGCTGTGATTGTTCGTCGTGGTCTGTACTCGAATTATCGGTCGTATACCGTGAATTGACTACCCGTGAAAATCGACCTCCCGCGGATTAACCTCCGAATGATTCATGCGGTTTAGCGCTCGGGGAGTCGCGCCTGCGGTGCGAACGGGGGATATTCCGTGCCGGCCGGGCCGGGCATTGGAAGTTCCCGCCGCACGAATTCCGCGAGCTGGCGGGCGTACAGCGCGTGACCGTCGGGCGAAAAGGCCGCGGCGTTCATGAGATACAGGCGTTCGGGCTGCTCGGCGCGGACGAATGCCGGTGATACGTCGCAGAACGGAATCTGACGGGCCTGGCAGAAATCGGCGATGGTCTGGAAGGGACGCCGGCTGCGGTACACCGCGCCTTGCGACACCCCGGCCTGCTCGCGGACCTCTGCGCCGTTGCTGGCGGCCGCCGAAACCTGCCACGGCGCAGGGCACGCGGCGACGACCAGCCGCGCGCCACTTGAGCGCGCCAACTCCGCCAGGTGTCCCACGGGGCTCAGCGCCTGACTGATATGGATCGACCAGTCGGGTGGCTGATCCTCGAGCCACAGGTACCGGCAGCGGGGCGATTCGATCGACCGAGACTTTTCCCCCAGGATGCGTTCGGCCAGAAGCGCATTGATCTGCTGGCGGGCGAACTGTGGCAGGAGCAGCGCGCCCTCGGCTCCCTGTTTGCCGGCCGCACGGGGCAGCTCGAGCGCCGGATGGGCGCAGCTCAGCGGGGCTCCCGCGGCATCCATGACCGCATGCCGCCGCAGCAGGTAGTCGTCGGCAATATCCGACATGTCGAAATTCAGAATGACCAGGTCCGGTTGCAGCGCCAGCAGCGCGTGGCGGTATTGCAGGTACGACAGCAGCGGGCAGTAGTCGGGAACGCCGGCATTGACCACCTCGACCGCCGAGCCGGGCCTCTTGCCCGCCAGCTCTGCCTGCAGTACGGCGCAAAATGTTTCGACTTCGGGGATCCCCTGGGCGAACGTCGAATCGTCCCCCAGGCACAGAACGCGGCAGGTTCCGGGGGGTTTCGGCACGGCGGGCTCCGGACCGCGCAGCCCCAGGCTGTTGACTGCCAGCCGGATCCGCTGACCCGTGTCGGGGCTCTTCACGGCGAAATTGTGCGACGGCTTGAGGGTGTGGTGGACGAACCAGCTCTTGCACACAAAGCCCCGGTCGTACAGCTCGCGGCGGGTCACCTGGGCGGTGGCCGAGTCGTAAACGCGCAGCCCGACTTCAGCCAGGCATGCCACGAGGGCCAGCACGGCCACGGCATACGTCAGGTGCTTACACCACAGGAAACACGAACGAATCATCCCTGATTCTCGCGTGAGGAACCGGCCGGCGCCGCCGACGGAAACCGCGGGATCGTAGCCGGACGCGGGAATCTGTACAATACGACTTGCCGAGTCGCAAAGTCTGGTGGCACAAGCCACGTGCGACGAAAATCGCGGCTCCGATCTTCTTGACACGATCGTAGGGGAATGCTAATTTGCGCGACTCATTGATCGACGGCGAGAATCGTCAATCAGGGGGGATTAGCTCAGTTGGGAGAGCGACAGGCTGGCAGTCTGTAGGTCAGGGGTTCGAGTCCCCTATCCTCCACTTCACGCAGATTTACAAAAAAGCCCCCGCTGAAGCCGCGCGGGCCTTGCTTACGCGCGCTGGCTCGCAGATCTCGCCACCTGTCCGAGCAGCAAAGGCAGGCCCGCCAGGCCGGGCAAGCTCGACGTGCCGGCGGTCGGCGAATATGCTGGATCCCCCTCGACCTGTAAAATGGGTG
>JBLMWR010000149.1:0-11100 GCA_050257335.1 Deltaproteobacteria bacterium
GCCCCCCCCTTACGAAGGGGGGGATTGCAGGTCGGTTCCATGAACTCGACAGCCAGCCAGTCGAGGAGTTCGGGGTGCGACGGCGCTTCGCTCTGCGACCCGAGATCTTCACTCGTGCTGACCAGCCCCGTGCCGAAGTATGCCTGCCAGACACGGTTGACGAACGACCGGGCCGTGGTGGGCGACTTGCGGTCGGCCAGCCACTGCGCGAAAGCGAGACGCGTGGCGGGGCTGTCCGCAGGCAACGGGTGCAGAAACGCCGGCACACCGGGAGTAACCGGCATCGTCGGTTTCAGAAAATCGCCGCGCTGCAGTATGTGCGTCGTGCGCGGTTCGCTCCGTTCCTTGAGCACCAGTTGCGAAGTCCCTTCGGGATGCTGCATCCAGAGCTGCTCGATTTTCTCGTTCGCAGCGCTCCATTCGGGGACCGTCGTGCGCCAGTAGCTGAAGATCGCGGCGGTCTGGGCGGGGGCGCGCTGCTCTCGTGGAATCGCCAGCGCCTCACGGACGTCGGCAGGGAGCGGGTCGGCGGACGGATCGGCGGCCGTTGTCACAGAAAGTCGGAAGCGCCCCAGATTGTGATTCTGATTGTCGTCGCTGTTCCAGCCGCCGTGATTCTGCACCAGGTGGATCTCGAGCTCGGTTCCCTCCGGGAACGAGATCGGCTTTTCGGCGACGAACACCGCCTTGCACGGCTTGTTCCGGCGGCCCGGGCCGATGTCGATTCCCCACGCCGTTTCCTCTTTGCCGTCAATCGCAAATTCAACCGGGCCGGTGACGCGCTTCTTGCCGCTCTTGTCGTCGAAAATCGCCTCCAGCGGCTTCTCGAACGGGTTCACGTCGGCAGTGGCCTTGACGAACTTGACCCATTCCGCCCCGTCCGCTTTGCCGGCGGGTTTTGCACGAACCTTGATTTCCGTCAGCGCCGCGGTCCCCTTGATGGAACGCCCCGGTCCCCCGAGCGGCAGATTCGGATCGTTGAGCTGCTCGAGGCGGATTGCCGTAATGTTTTGCACCTGGGTGGTGATATTCACCACCACGTCATGCTTCGTCGGGGCGTATCCGGCGCAGAGGTACGACCCATCCTTCATCCTGTACATCTTCTGCCCACCGGAGGGATCGTCCGCCGAAGCCTGGATGACGGTCCATTCGGGCTGGTTGCCGGCAACCGATTCCTCCCAGCGGGCCATCCGCTCGGGCCAGTCGGGGACCTCGTGCTGCAGTCCCTCTTCGATCTCGCGGATCTGACGGAAAATTTCGGCCCGCTGTCTCAGCTCGTCAGCCGTATAGGCCGCGATGTTGCTCTCGTGCGAGTTGTTGAGGAAGGCGAACATCCGGTAATACTCTTCCTGCGTGAGCGGGTCGTATTTATGGCTGTGGCACTGGGCGCATTGAATCGTCAGCCCCAGGATGCTCTTGCCGATGGCGTCCATCCGGTCGAACATCGCCTCCATCCGGAACTGCTCGGGATCGACTCCCCCTTCTTCGTTGATCATTGAATTCCGCAGGAATCCGGTCGCCACCAGCTCGTCCTGCGTCGCATTGGGAAGCAGGTCGCCGGCGATCTGGTCGATGACGAACCGGTCGTATGGCAGATTGCGATTGAAGGCGTTGATCACCCAGTCCCGCCAGGCCCACACTTGCCGCGATTTGTCCTTTTCATAGCCGTCTGAATCGGCGTAGCGGGCCGCGTCGAGCCAGACGCGGGCCCAGCGTTCTCCATAATGCGGCGATGCCAGCAGCCGGTCGACGGCGTTCTCGTAGGCGCTATCGCTCTTGTCGGACAGAAATGCGTCGATCTCGGCAATCGTGGGAGGCAAACCGACAAGATCGAGCGATGCGCGGCGCAAGAGGGTGATGTGATCGGCCGATGGAGAGGGCTTCAGTCCCTCGCGTTCGATCCGCGCGAGAACGAAGTCGTCGATCGGATTGCGAACCCAGCCGCCGGTCTCGACTTTGGGAAGTGCCGGGCGCTGCGGCGCCTCGAACGCCCAATGGGTGTTCCATTTCGCTCCCTGCTCGATCCACGTTTTAACGAGCGCGATCTGCCTGTCTGTGAGCTTCTTGCCCGATTTGGGCGGGGGCATCCGCATCGTCGGGTCGTCAGACGTCATCCGCACCCAGGCTTCGCTGTCCTCGGGCTTGCCGGGGACGAAGGGTGCGGCGCCGTCGCGCTGGCCAAACGCCCCCTGCCGTGTATCCATCCGCAGGTCCGCCTTGCGCTGCGCATCGTCGGGACCGTGACACAGGAAGCAGGCGTCGGAGAGGATCGGCCGGATGTCGCGGGCAAAGTCGATTTTGTCATCCGCCCGCGCCGCCACTGCGCCGGCGGCAACGCTCATTGCCAACCAGAACCCGCAGAAAAACCGCTTGTGCATTTCGAAAAACTCCATCCGCCGGAAAGAACGTCGGCCCTGACGCATCGAAGATGTTTATTCTAACACGGCGTTCGGCCCGCGTCAGCCGCCCGGCACCGCGATCGGCCCCAGTTGCGACCCGTAATTCGCCCCGGCGAGCGGCCGGCGTAAGCCGGCTGGTTGGTGCACGCGTCCTCTGCCGAGCTATCGAGGCAAGCAGCGCCCATTTATTCATCAGTCACGCGATACGCAATTCGCTCCACGGAGACGCATGATCCAACCAGGGGGGCTTACGCCCCCCGCTCGCCGGGTCGTATGTTGCGCGAGTAGTCCCATGGACGTTTCTCCGCCAAGGTTGGCAGACGCCGGCGTGTTTGTCAGAATGAGCTGTCGCCATCGACCGCACAGACAAACAGACAGGAGCCATGCCTCATGCCCGCCGATCCGTCCCTCTCCCGCCGATCGTTTCTCGTCGCCTCGGGAGCCGCCGCCACGACCGCGGCGTTGACCGCAAAGAGTTACGCCCGCGTGATCGGGGCCAACGATCGGATCCGGATGGGTTTCATCGGGGCCGGCGGCATGGGAAGCGGACACATCGACGCCTGCCGGTCGCTTAAGGACAAAGACAACCTCGAATTCCTCGGGGTCGCCGACTGCTGGAAGACGCGGGCCACGGAAGGAGCTGCCAAACTCGAGACGCAGGCGTTCACCGATTACCGCAAGCTGCTCGAAACCGACATCGACTACGTCACGATCGCCACTCCCGAGCACTGGCATTCGCAGATGACAATCGACGCCCTCGACGCCGGGAAAGCGGTGTACGTCGAGAAGCCGATGACGCACACGATCCCGCAGGCGCAGGCGGTGATGAAAAAGGTGAAGGAAACGAAACTTCCGCTGCAGGTCGGCGTGCAGGCGATGTCCGACGACAGCTACATCTCGGCGGGTGAAGCGATCAAAAAGGGAGTGATCGGCAAGGTCGTGCAGGCGCAGATCGAATACGTCCGCCGCTACGACAAGCAGGGACCGTGGCGCGATCCCGGCGTGACCGATGCCACGCCCCAACCCCCCGATCTCGACTGGAACGCCTGGCTGGGACACACACCGAAGATTCCCTGGAATCCGCACCACTATTTCGAATGGCGCAACTATTCGGCCTACTCGGGGGGAATCTGCACCGACCTCTTCATCCATCGCATCACCCGCATCATGCGCGCCTGCGATCTTCTCTATCCCCGGCGCGTCGTCGGCATGGGCGGCATCTGGCAATGGCCCGATGGACGCGACCTCCCCGACAACTTCGAAATGATCTGTGAGTACCCCCGGGGCATGACGGTGTACGTCCTGGGGACAATGAGCAACCGGGTGGGCATCGATCACCTGATCCGCGGCTACCGGGGGACGCTGTACTTCACCGCGAGCGGGTGGGTCGCGAAAGACAAGGACGGCAAGGTCCTCGATCAGCACCAGAAGACCGGCGGCGAAGACATCCACCTGCACCACACCAACCTGCACCGGCATCTGCGCGATGGAGTGCCGCTCAATTGCCCGATCGAGCTGGGCATGGCCGGCGTGGTCGCCGTCAACATGGCGAACGAGTCGTGGCGGACGAGCGCGATGATGGGCTGGGACGCGAAGGCCGAGAAGATGGTTCCGGCGAACACGCTCAACCTCAGCCACGAGCCGGACCCCGCGGCATGAGGCCGGCCGTACGTCGGGCTTACAGCCCGACAGCGATGCATCGTCGCGCGTTCATTAAGAGAAACCAGCCGACACGCTTGCCAGCGGCTGATCGAACCCGAAGCGTGCTGGCCCGCAGGCCGCAGCGCGCCGTCGCACGCACGGCGCCGTCAGGCTGAAAGCCCGATCTACGAACCGGACGGCACCAGATCGAACACGGCGATTTCCGGCCGGCGGTTATAGCGGATCTTCAGCCCGTACCCGACCCCCTTGTTGACGTAGAGGTGGCTGTCCGCCACGGAGTACAACCCGGCTGCGTAACGCTTCATCTTCCGTCCGAGAGTCGGCGAGCCAAATCGCCGCGTGTGAATCTGCCCCCCATGCGTGTGTCCCGAGAGCATCAGGTCGCAGCGCTTCCCGGCGATGAGCTCGATTGTCCGCGGGTGGTGAGCCAGCATCACGTGGGGCAGGGCCGGATCGAGGCGCGCGAGCGCCAGCTCGGGCCGGCACCGCCGGCTCCACAGATCGTCCACGCCAGAAATCTGGTAACGGGCCCCGCCGTGTTCGACCGAGAGCAGCTCGTTATGCAGCACGCGAATTCCGCGCCGCTCAAGAGATCCGGCGATTTTCCGGTGCAGCGCCGGATAACTCCGCAGCCCCCAGGAGTTGCGGACGGCATGGTCGTGGTTGCCCAGGACGGCGTACACGCCCAGCGGAGCCTGCAGATGCGAAAGCATCTCGGCGATCCGATCGACGAACCGCGGCCCCTTGTGAATGTAATCCCCCGTCAGGGCCACCAGGTGGGGATGCTCAGCATTCGCCGAACGGATGCAATGCTCGATGTATTTTTCGGGCACGCGGCGCTGAAAGTGAAAATCACTCAACTGCACGATCCGCAGGCGGCCCGCGGCGGGGGCGCCAGCGACAGGAATCTCCAGATGATTGACTTCCAGCCACGTGGGCTCGACCAGGACGGCGTAGCTGAGCCGGGCCAGCGAGATTCCGACCCACCGCGCCAGACGAAAGCGACCGTCGGGTCGCTCGACAGAGCCGTTCACGAGACGTTGCAGGTGAGAAAACACGAAAGTCACGCGGCGGGATTCAGCGGAGAGACGGCTACGCAACGAGAATTATAGCGCGCGGGGGACCGCAGTCCATCCGAAAAGAAACCGCGCGAACAAAGTCTCGTTCGGGCGCCCTGCCGAAGCAGGGCCTTCGAACGTCACTTCACCCGCGCGGCAGGTTGCGCGCCATCGCAGAAGACCGCTTCAGTATTCTTCGTCTTCCTCGTCTTCGTCCTCGTCCTCATCCTCGTCTTCATCTTCGTCCTCGTCGAAGTCGTCGTCGAGGTCGTCGAATTCCTCATCCTCGAATTCCTCCTCGAACTCTTCGTCGTCGAACTCGTCCAGGTCTTCATCTTCGAATTCATCGAGGTCTTCGTCGATGTCGTCGCCGTCTTCATCGTCGTCGGCTTCTTCTTCGCCCTCTTCCTCGCCTTCTCCTTCCTCTTCGTCGTCTGCCTTTTTGCGCGCTCCAACGACGCGCAGATCGACGCCAGCGGTCGGCCAGGCGCCCGGCAGGCGCGCGGATGCGAGCCCGCGCGACCTCCATCCCGCTAACAGGTTGTCAACACTCGAAATTGGCATCGGCAGTATCCTCGAATTCCTGAATCTCGCGGAACCAGGCAGCCTGTCTGAAACTCAAGTGCCTTTTTCCCCAGGGCCAGCTACACCGGTTCCGTGCCGCGTGCCGTCCATCGCTGCCCCGATGCATTGATCCCCGTCTCTGCGGTGGCGATCAGGCCTCGTCTGGCGTGTCCGACGATTGCCAAACCTCTTTGGCCGGCAAGAACCTACGCAGAATCTTTAGTATAGTCAACAGGCTTTGTCAAGCGCCAAATTTCTGACGCAACGGCCAGTTTCCGAGGGACGGAAATGGAGGCAAATCCGGGCTCCGGCCCCTCCTTGCCCGCGGCGAGCAAACCCGGGCACGCCTGGTTCCCCGGTCTGGTATCGCCGCGTCGGGGCGATAGAATGAGACGCTCTGCGAGCCGTCTCGAAGCCCCGTTCCTCCGGTTGCCGCCGCCATGCAAGACTTCGAAAAACTCGGGGTGTTTTACCTGGGCAAAGGATACGACATCGCCGCCCGCCGGCCCCGGCCGGAACTGTTGCTGTATGACGCCAAAGACCTGACGACCCACGCCGTCTGCGTGGGCATGACCGGCTCGGGCAAAACGGGACTGTGTCTCACGATCCTCGAGGAAGCTGCGATCGACGGCATTCCTGCCATCGCCGTCGATCCCAAAGGAGATCTGGCGAACCTGCTGCTTACGTTTCCCGAGCTGAAGCCCGAAGACTTTCGCCCGTGGGTGGACGCGGCCGAAGCCGAACGTTGCGGCATTTCTCCCGATCAGTTGGCCGAGCAGACGGCCGCACAGTGGCGTGAGGGACTGGCGGAATGGGGCCAGCAGCCGGAGCGGATCGCCCGCTTTCGCGATTCGGCCGGCGCGGCGATCTACACCCCCGGGAGCACCGCCGGGCTGCCGCTGACCGTGCTTCGGTCGTTCGCCGCTCCGGCACCCGAGATTCTGAAGGACGGCGATGCGCTGCGCGAGCGCACCAGCGCCGCCGTCTCCGGGCTGCTGGCTCTTTTGGGGATCGAAGCCGACCCCCTTCGCAGCCGCGAACACATTCTGCTTTCCAATCTCGTCGACAGGGCCTGGCGGGAGCGACGCGATCTCGACCTGGCGGAACTCATCCGCGACATCCAGTCTCCGCCGTTCGACAAGATCGGCGTCATGGATCTCGAAAGCATTTTCCCCGCGAAAGACCGGTTCGGCCTGTCGATGAGCCTGAACAACCTGCTGGCCTCGCCCGGCTTTGCCGCGTGGATGGAAGGGGATCCGCTCGACATCCAGCGGCTGTTGTATACGCCTGCCGGAAAGCCCCGCCTGTCGATCCTCTCGATCGCTCACCTCTCCGAGGCCGAGCGGATGTTCTTCGTCACGATTCTGCTGAACGAAGTCGTGGCCTGGATGCGCTCGCAGCCGGGCACGTCCAGCCTGCGGGCGCTGTTGTATATGGACGAAGTCTTCGGCTATTTCCCGCCGTCGGCCAATCCCCCCGCCAAGACGCCGATGCTCACGCTCCTGAAACAGGCGCGGGCTTACGGGCTGGGAATCGTTCTGGCGACGCAGAACCCGGTGGACCTGGACTACAAAGGGCTGTCAAACGCCGGCACGTGGTTCATCGGCCGCCTGCAAACCGAGCGCGACAAGTCGCGGGTGCTCGACGGCCTGGAGGGCGCCTCAACGGCCTCGGGGGCGGCATTCGACCGGCAGAAGATCGATCAGATCGTCTCCGGGCTGGGAAAACGCGTCTTCCTGATGAACAACGTCCACGAAGACCAGCCCGTCGTCTTCCAGTCGCGCTGGGCGCTGTCGTATCTGCGGGGACCGCTGTCCCGCGAGCAGATCCAGACGCTGATGGAGCGGCGCAAGAAAAACGCGAAACCGCAAGCGGTGGCGGCAGGCGTGCCGGCGAGACCCGCGCCATCGGCAGCGACAACGGAAGCAACAGCAGCACGAACGACGGCGCCCACTTTGACGGCTGCGCCCCCGACGCTCGGGCAGGACGCGGCGCGCCGCCCGGTGCTCCCTCCCGAGATTCCCGAGTTCTTCCTGCCGCAGCGAAAGAACCTCGCTGCCGGAGCCACGCTGTGTTATCACCCGGCCCTCCTGGGCACGGCCCGTGTCCATTTCGCACAGTCGAAATCGAACGTCGACGTCTGGGAAGACGTGACGCTGACGGCTCCCTTATGCGACACGCTTTCCGCGTCGATCTGGGAAGAGGCCCAGGTCAGCACGGAGGGAGCCCCGGAACTGGAGAAAGCCCCCGCTGCCGGCGCCGCCCGGTTCGCGCCCCTTCCCTCGGAGCTCGCCCGTCCCCGAAAGTTCGCCGCACTGACCGCTTCGCTCAAGGACCACCTCTACCGGACGCAGACGTTCGAGATCTGGAAATGCCCGTCGCTGAAGCAGGTCTCGAAGCCCGGGGAATCGGAGGGAGACTTCCGCGTCCGCCTGTCGCAGGCCGCCCGCGAGTTTCGGGACGAGAAGATCGCGAAACTGCGGGCGAAATACGCCCCGAAGGTGGCCCTCGTCCAGGAGCGGATCCGCAAGGCGAGGCAGAAGGTCGAAAAGGAGCGGGCGCAGGCCAGCCAGCAGACCCTGCAAACCGCCCTCAGCTTCGGGTCGTCGCTGCTGGGAGCGCTGTTCAGTCGCAAGATCGGCAGCGCGGCGAACGTCAGTCGCGCCACGTCGGCCGCCCGCGCCGCCAGCCGCATCGGCCGCGAGAAACAGGATGTTACTCTGGCCCAGGAAAACGTCCAGCAGTACGAGGACCAGCTCGCCGAGCTCGACGCCCAGTTCAAGGCCGAGACCGCCGCTCTCGACGATTCGGTCAACGCTGACAAGCTGGAACTCGAGGACATCGTCATCAAGCCCAGGAAAGCCGACATCAACGTGACGCTGGTGGCGCTGGCGTGGATCCCGTGTGCTCTCGGCGCTGACGGCTCGAAGACGGCCCTGATTTGAAATGCAGTGCCCGCAGGGCGGTGCCATCATTGGGCCGGGTGGCCCGGCAGGCACCGACGCCCCTGGTCATTCAGCCGTCTCTGCCGTGGTATGCTCCAATGTCGAACGCTAGAATGTGCGGCAAAAATCCAGTCGAGTCACCTGATTTGCGAACGGCACGCGATGCAGCAACGGCACTCTCCCCCGGATGATCGTCCCGAGTTCATGGTTTACCTGGAGCTGTTGCCTCCCTACAGCATCGACGACGTCCATAAGGCATACAAAGCCAAAGCCCTGGCCGTGCATCCCGACCGGGGCGGGTCGACCGCCGACTTTCTGCTGCTGCAGAAGAACTATGGACGGGCCCAGGAATATGTGCGCTTCCAGGAAGGCCGACGCAACTGGCTGGCCACCCAGGTCGAACCGTATCTCCGACAGCAGGAAATCATCGCGGAAGTGGAGCGCCGCGGCGGACGGGTTGAAATCGAGATTCTCGACTGGATGAAACTCGCGTTCGGCGACTTCGCCACGCTCGCCGAGCGCCTGCGCGGGATCAGATTGCAGAATTCCCCCGACGGCGACGCGTGTCTGCAATATCTGGCGGAGAACGCGAGCCACCTTCCGCATCTGAGCCGCCTCGACCTCGCCGGCAGCGCGGTCACCAACGCCGGGCTCAAGCTTCTGCTCGAGCTGCGGACCCTCGACCGGATCAACCTCGCCGGTACCGCGATCACCGGGCCTGCGATCAAGCGGCTGGCGGCGCTGGAACAGCTCGAATGGCTCGACGTGAGCGGCATCTCGATCGGACGGTGGACCCGCTGGCGTCTCCGCCGTCTGTTGCGCGACGTCGAAATTGTGATGCACGCCAGGTCCTGACCCGGCCGACCTGAATCGGGCTTGCCTGTTCGCCGCGTCCGCGGCCGGAAAGCTTTCACGACTTGCCCACCGCCATGACCGCGCTCGCCAGCCGCTTCATCCCCTCGTCGATCCCCTCGATCGATTGCGTCCCGTAACTCAGCCGCATCTGATGCCGCGGCCGCGCCTCGACAGGTCCGGCGTAGCACACTTCTCCCGGAACGTACATCACCTGATCGACCTCTGTCGCCCGCCGGAAGAGCGGGCTCTCGAAACCGGTTTCGATCGCCGGGGGCAGGCTCATCCAGACATACAGCCCGCCATGCGGGTGAACCCAGACGACCCCCTCCAGCTTTCCGAAATAACGGTCGGCCGCCGCCAGCATCGCATCGCGCTTGCTGCGATACGTCTCCCGCAAGAGTCGCACATGACCGGCATACAATCCGCGTTCGAAAATCGTCGCCAGCAGGTGCTGGTTGAAATTCGCCGACCCGAAGTCTTCGTTTCCTTTGCGATCGCAGATCGGGGCGGCCAGCTCGCGCGGGACGACGCCGAATCCCACGCGCAATCCCGGTGAAAAGCTCTTCGAAAATGTCTGCGCGACGATCACGGTCGTGCGGTCGCCGTCAAAGCTCCAGACGCTGGGGAGCTCCGGCCCGTCATACCGCAATTCACGATAGGCCGCGTCTTCGAGCACGAAGATCCGCTGGTCGCGCGACCACCGGCGGGCGATATCGACGACCGCGCGCCGCCGCTCGGCCGACAGGCTGATCCCCGTCGGGTTCTCGTAATAGCTGACGACGTAGATCAGCTTGACCCGCGGGAGGTCTCCCGCCCGGTCCAGCTTCTGCAGCTCGGCGTCGAGAGCGTCGGTCTGCATGCCGTCGGCATCGGCCGCCACCGGAATGGTGCGGGCCCCCAGTCCATTCAGCGTGCCGAGATAGGCAAAATACGTCGGAGCGGCCACGAGCGCCACGTCGCCGGGGTCGAGCAGGACCTCGCCCACCAGCGACAGCAACTGCTGCGAGCCGGTCGTCAGAATCAGTTGCTCGGGGGCAATCCCCAGCGTTTCGGCGGTGCGCCCTTCGAGCTCCGCCAGGTGTCGGACGAGGTGTTTTCGCAGGCGCTCCGCCCCCTGCGTCGTGCCGTATTGCAGGGCCTGCCGGGCCAGCGTTCGATCGGCCAGAAGCGATTCGCAGGCCGTGCGGACCTCCGTGTCGGGGAGCGTCGTCTGATCGACCAGTCCGGCAGCCAGCGAAATCACCGCGGGGTTCTGAACCGCCTGCTCCATCAAAAAACTGATCGGCTGTTTGCTCCCCCACTGCCACCGCTGGCTGAGCCGGGCCGGGGGAGCGGAACGCGAGACGGCAGGCATGGACATCAATGATTTCCGGTGGACCTCAGACGGGACAAACTCAACTGCGAACCGCCCAATCCGGCATTGGCCGGAACCAAAACGAGTTCAGCCGCGGATAACTTAGCCCGCTCAACCGCCGGAATCAAAGTTAAAGGGCGAGGAAATAAAAAAATCACGCCAAGGCGCAAAGAATTCCACTGGCCCGCAGTCCCGGGGGACCGCCGACTTCACAGGGACGCGCATGGTCTTACTTCCTTAGCGTCGTTGCGCCTTTGCGTGAC
>JBLMWR010000150.1:0-4225 GCA_050257335.1 Deltaproteobacteria bacterium
GCTTGATGCACCCTGCATAAATAAGCCGGGCCAGTGCTTTGCCACACCTTGATTTTCGGGTCGTTGATCGTCGCCTTTCGCTCCGCCAACGGGGCGTCTCTTTCGCGGAGCGAAAGGCGGCAATCAACGGCAACCCGAATTCATAGCCGTGACATAGCACTCGCGTGTCGGCCTATTCTCCGGAGCGTCTGATGGCAGGCACATCGCTTTCACGCTGAAAGCCTGAAGGACTGGTGCGGGAAGCGATGAAACGCCGCCGAGCGCGGCGGCGCGAGCGAGATCTTTGACAATTCGACGGTAAGTGATTGGGCCTCGTGCCAGGCGCGGCGGCGTGCGGAGGCAACGGCTGCCGTGCCTTGCGAACCCCGGCTGCGCGCCGCCGCCGGGATGCCGCTCGGAATCATGTCCTGCGACCGGCCGCAGAATGTTGTTGACATTTCGATGCGGCCGAGTGTAGCCTAGCGGACGTGATGGCTGCCGATGGCCGGCAGCCGGAATCCGGCAACGAAAGCCCTGCGTGTCCATTCGACACGGCAGGGCTCTTTTTTTGAATGGACAGTCGGTCTGACCGAACCCGCTCACCCCTTCATTCACTCCGGAGGCACGTCCCATGCGAAAGCTCATGACTGTTTCGCTCGTCTGTTTGTGGGCCCTGGCCGTCACGCTCCCGCTGCGGGCCGACGAGAAGTCGGCAGGAAAAAACGACACGGGCAAGAGGGACATTCAGAAACGGGAAACCCCCGCGGAGAAGGAAAAGCCCGACGCCACGATCGGTGGCCCCGAGGCGCGCATGAAGTCCCTGATGCAGCAAATGGAGAAGCTCCAGCGGGCGATGGCCGAAGAGTCGCAGGCTCTGGCCGCGGGCGATCTGAAGGAGAAGCAGCAGAAAATGGCGGCGGAGATGAAGAAAATGCAGGAGGAGATGATGCGCCAGATGCAGCAGCGCGGGATTGCATTTCCGCAGCCCGGCGCCTTCGGCGCTCCCGTAGATCCTGCTTTCCATGCGCTGCAGCAGGCGAAGATGATGCTCCAGAGTCTCGAGAGCGCAACCGGGGCGATTCCGGGAGGCCTCGGGACCGGCGAGCAGGATCCGGTGGAAATCGGACAAAAGATGGTCATTGCGGGGCTGGAAGTGCAGCTTAAGGTTCTGGCCGCGCGCATCAATGCCACGGAAGACGAGGATGCCAGACAGAAGCTGACGGCGGAATTCCGCGAGATCATCGAGCAGGTCGTCGCGGGGCGCAAGAAGCTGCGCGAACGGACGATCCAGCAGCTCGAGACGCGGCTCGCAGAGTTGAAGAAGAATGCCGAAAAGGACGAAACGGCCGACCAGATTGCGAAACGGCTTTTGGAGAGCGCCAAAGGCGGCCAGAAGGCTTCCGCCGACGAGACGCCGACGAAAGAGGCGAAGAAAAACGACGCCAGACCAGGCAAGTGAATCGGGCTCGACCGACGTAAGCTCCCGATGGCAACGACCGGGGTGATGGCGGGCGGACGGCATCGGGTCAGGTTGGCGGACGGACTTGGAACCCCATCCCGCGCGGGCATGAAGGCCATCCCACGCAGGCGCGGGGCTCAAAACGGCGGCTGGGTGCTGTGGACGGCGCCTTTCTGGGCCTGTTCGTAGATGTATCGCCACGTGGAGCTGCCGTCGTTGGGGATGTGTTCGAGGTAGATGCCGCGCGGGAAGAACGGCAGGCGGCCGCCGAGCCAGTCGGCCCAGTACTGCGCGGCATGATTGTAAAAAGTAGTCGACCCCGCCGGCCAGCGGATGGCGATCAAGAGGTCGGGGTAGGGAAAGGGCTTCTCCTTCGGTGCGGTGCGGAACAAGTCGATCGCTTCCTGGTCGAGTTCGATCCCCAGTCCGGGGTTGTCGGGGACGCGGGCCAGGCCGTTCAAAACTTCGATCGGCGTCTTGACGCAATCCCGCTCGTAGAGCTGGTGGCAGTTGACCGCCGGCCAGCGGGCGTTTTCGAGGACGGCCCCCAGGTGCAGGCCGAAGGCGGCGGCGATTTTTGTCCCCACAATCTGCAGGAAGAACGAACGATTGTTGACCTGGCAGACGTGCGCCTCGCGCATCACGCGCGTCGCGCCGCCGCACAGGACGAACCCGTCCGCCATTTCTTCGCGAATCGCCGTTTCGATCGGCGTATCACCGAAATGGGTCGCCGTGTGCATCGAGATCGGGACGTCGGTATGCTGCCGCAGAAACTTATAACCGGCCACGTCCGAATGCGGGATCGGGCTTTCGTACATCACGACCTGCGGAAACTGCTCCAGCTCCTTGAGCAAACGCGTGCAGTGTGCAGTGTCGACGCCGAAGCCGTTGAAGTCCAGGTCGATTTCAAAATGGGGCGGGACGGCATCGCACAGGAGCCGCGTGTTTTCGACGACGTCGAACCACGGCCGCCCCTTGGTCTTGAAGCTGTTGTAACCGTGCGCGATGGCGAGCTGGCATTCGCTGATCCAGTCCTGGGCGGGCATGTCGATGTCCCACCACGAGACGTGGCAGCGGTCGCGGTGCGGCCTGCCCAGAATCTGGTACAGGGGGACATCCAGCACTTTCGCTGCCGCATCGAACAGGGCGATCTGCACGCCGGCCCCGAGCGAATCGTCCCACATGTTTTCGGCAGGATGCTTCCCGACGACCCGATTGCGGGCCGCTTCGGAAACGGTGTTGGGCCCCCATGTGTAATACACCATCGTCTCGCCGAAGCCGACGACACCCGAGTCGAGCGTCACTTTGCAGATTTCAAAGACGGTCCAGTGGGGAATCTCGCGCTGCATGTTTCGCGCGGGGACGGGGCGCAGGGGCAGATCGACCCAGGTCGTTTCAATGGATTTCACGTTATGCGACATGTTACTCACCATGGAGCCACGGAATGATTCCGATCAGCTCGTCGACGCGCTGCTCCATGCGGACTTCGATGACCGTCGGACCGGTCCGCGCGAGCCCCTCGTGGATCAGCCGGGGGAGATCGTCGATGTTGTGGGTGGATTCGGCGTGCGCGCCGAAACTGTGGGCCAGGGCCACGAAGTCGGGGACGTGCATGTGGACGTCGATGCTGCGTCCGTCGAACGCCTGTACCTGCGAACCCTTGATGGCCGACAGGCAGTTGTCCTTGACGACGACGGCCACCACCCCCACTTTGTGCTCAACGGCGGTCGCCAGCTCGAAGCACCCCATGAGGAAGCCGCCGTCGCCGGACAGCGACACGACGGCGCGCTCGGGGGTGGCCAGCTTCGCTCCGACCGCCGCCGGAAAGCCGAACCCCAGGGAAACGCTGTGGCAGGGATAGATCAGCGAGCGGGGACCATGCACGGCAAAGCGGTCGAAGCAATTGTATCCGGTGGCTGTGATATCGACCGACAGCACGCCGTCGCCCGGGAGCGCCTGGCGAATCTGGCTGAGGACGGGAATCGGCGGATCGTGTCGCCACTCGAAATGCGTCGCGCGGGCATACTCGGCCCATTCGGGGTCGACGTCGGGAACGAGCCAGTCCAGCTCGTCGCAGAGCGCCTTCAATGCCGGGGCCAATCCCCCCGCCACGCCGGCGGTGATCGGGTACTCCCGCCCCAGTTCGTTCCGGTCGCGATCGAATTGCACGACGTTGGCCGGGAGCCGCGTCGTCCAGTTGTGCATGTCGATCTGCGTGAACCGGCAGCCGACGGCGATCACCCCGTCGGCGCGCCTCAGGAGCGCCACGGCCCGTTTCGAACGCGTGAATCCCGCCGTCAGCGGATGATCGTCCGAAAGCACGCCTTTGCCGCGGCGGCCGTACAGCACAGGAGCATTCAGCCGCTCGGCCAGTCGCTGGACCTGGCCACAGGCGTTCGCCGCGACGCAGTCGTGTCCGACGATCAGCACCGGCCGGCGCATCTGGCGGACGCGGGTCGCGGCGGGGAGGATCTCTTTGCGATGAACCGGATGCTCGGTGAGGCGCGGGACGGTTCGCGGTGGCGCAATCTCTCCGGCGACCTGTTCGGCGGCCAGGTCGGGAGGCATTTCGATGACCGCCGGACCGTGCCGTCCCGCGAACATCGCCTGAAACGCCTCCTCGGCGACGCGCGGGATGTCGGCGATCGTATCGGGCCGGCCAAAATACCGGCAGATCGGTCGGAAAAAAGCCTCCTGATCAAGGCCATGAAACAGTTTCGTGCGGTCGCGGCGGGCGATGGGTCGATCATAACCCCCGACGACCAGCAGCAGGGGGACGCAATCGGT
>JBLMWR010000151.1:0-3346 GCA_050257335.1 Deltaproteobacteria bacterium
GATCGTCCACTTCCACGGCACCGCCGATTCGATCGTCGCCTGGAACGGCCCCGATGAGACGACCGCGTCGACGTTCAGCTTCAAGCCGGTCGATGAATCGATCCGGCTCAGCGTCGAGGCCAACCGATGCTGGCCGGACCCCGCAATCGAAGAGCTTCCGGATCTCGCGGACGACGGCACGACGGTCACCCGCCAGACCTACAGGCCGCGCCCGAACGGCGCCGAAGTCGTCCTCTACAAGATCAACGGGGGAGGCCACACCTGGCCGGGGCACAACTCGCTCGACCGACTGCTGGGGCCGTCCACGCAGGATCTCTCGGCCAACGACGTGATGTGGGAATTCTTCCAGAGACATCCCCTGCCGGAGGAACAGAGCCGGACGCTTCTCACGCGGACGGCGGGCCCGCGGATCCCGCTGCCGTTTCACGTGACGCGGCGCGTCGTGCAGGATTACCGCTTCGCTTCGCGGAGGGCGCTCTTCAGCGACTCGCGCCAGTTTCCGGCTTCGCGATCAAAGACGCCGGACCCGCCGCCGAACACCCGGTAGCCCGGCGCCGTTCTGCAATTTGAAATTTACAGTTTTCAATCTGCAATTTCCCTAATGCACGCGCTGCCCCGGGACAGCCCCGCTGTCGGGAGCGAGGATGAAAATGTCCTTCCCTCCCGGCCCGGCCGCCAGGACCATCCCTTCGCTGATCCCGAATTTCATCTTCCGCGGCGCCAGATTGGCGCAACAGATCACCAGCCGCCCGACGAGGTCTCCCGGCTTATAGACCCCCTTGATCCCGGCGAAGACGTTGCGCTTTTCGTCGCCCCCCAGGCTCAGGGTCAGTCGCAGGAGTTTGTTCGAGTCCTTGACGTCCTCGGCCTCGACCACGCGCGCCACCCGCATGTCGATCTTCGCGAATTCGTCGAACGTGCAGGTCGGCGAGAGCGGCTCTGCGGCGAGCGCCTCGCCTGTGTCGTAAGCAGTCTGCTGAGCCGCACCGCTTGCGGTGCGCGCGTCCCCTTCCCCCGGCGCCTTCTCGGTGCTCGCTTCGATCATCGCCTTCACCTGCGCCGTCTCGACGCGCTTCAGCATGTGCTGAAACTTGTTCACCAGCCCCCCCTGCGGAAGCGGCGTGCGGGCGTCCTCCCAGCGCCACAGCGCCAGGGGGGACAGATTGAGCAGCTCCGCCGTCTGCTCGGCCAGACGCGGCAGGATCGGCGCCAGGTACACCGCAATCTGCCGGAAGAAGTTGAGCGCGATTGTGCAGAAGTCCTGCCGCATTCCCTCGGTAAGGGACTTGTCCCACGGCGGATGGGCGTCGAGAAACCGGTTGGACGCGTCGGCGATCTGCATGATCCGCCGCACGGCGGCCCCGTATTCGCCCGCCTCGTACGCGCGGGCAATCTCGTCCCCCGCGGCGCAGTTCTCCCTGTACAGATCCGCCGCCTCGGCATACGCCGGGATGAACGACACCAGTTGATGCGAGCTGACCGCATCGGCGTCCTTGGCCGCCATTTCGAACACCCGCCGCGGCGAGAGCCCTTCGTCGTGCACGAACCGTGCCGTGCGGCTGGCCAGGTTCACCACCTTCCCCACCAGGTCCGAATTCACCCGCAGCACGAACTCGTCGAGATTCAGGTCGAGATCGTCGACTTTGGCGTTGAGCTTCGAGGCGTAGTAGTAGCGCAGATAGGCCGGATCCAGGTGCTCCAGATAGGTTCGCCCGCGGACGAAAGTCCCCTTTGACTTCGACATCTTCTCGCCGCCCACGGTGAGAAAGCCGTGGATGTGCACCCTGGTCGGCAATTTGAACTTCGCGGCGTGCAGCATCGCCGGCCAGAACAGCGTGTGAAAATACGTGATGTCCTTGCCGATGAAATGATGGATTTCGACGGCCCGGCGCTCGGCGTCGCTCCCGTGCGGCCACCAGTCGTCGAATTCCTCGTCGTGTTTCGTGCACCATTCCGCCAGCGAGGCCATGTACCCGATCGGGGCGTCGAACCAGACATACCAGTAGTTCCCCGGGCTGTCGGGAATCTCGAATCCGAAGTACGGGGCGGGGCGCGAAATGTCCCAGTCGTGCAGCGGTTCGCCGAGGAAATGTCCTTTCAGGTAATTGGCCACCTCCGGCTGCAGGTGCTCGCCGCTTTGCGTCCATTGTTCGAGAAACGCGTGCAGTCCTTCGATTTTCACGAACAGATGCTTCGCGCTCTTCAGCTCGGGTTTCGTTCCGGAAAGCGTGCTGATCGGGTCCTTCAGGTCGCTGGGACTGTACGTGGCGCCGCATTTATCGCAACTGTCGCCGTACTGGTCCGGAGAGCCGCACTTCGGACACGTTCCTTTCACGAACCGGTCGGCCAGAAACGTCCCGGCCTGGCTGTCGTAGAGCTGTGTGACGTCCTTTTCCACGACGAGGCTGGCCTTGCGGAGACCGCTCCAGATCTTGGCGCAGCACTCCCGGTTCTCGGCGCTGTTCGTGCTCCCGTAATTGTCGAACTGGATGTCGAACCCGGCGAAATCCCGCTCGTGCGCCTGCTTCATTTCGGCGATCAGCGCCTCTTCGCTCCGCCCCTCCTGCCGGGCGCGGATCATGATCGCCGTGCCGTGCGTGTCGTCGGCGCACAGATAAATGCATCTGTTCCCCTGCAGCTTCTGGAACCGGACCCAGACGTCGGTCTGGATGTACTCGACCAGATGCCCCAGATGAATGTGCCCATTGGCGTACGGCAGTGCCGCCGTCACCAGAATCTTTCGTTCAGACATTCGAAGCTTTCATTGACTTTTGACTGCGCCGCGGGCCGCTTCAGCGAATTCGTGTTGACCAGGTCCGAAGGATATAACGATCGCGGGAAAACCGGAATGCAGGAAGTCCGGCAAAGCGTTTCCGGAGGCGATGCGGAGCAGGCAGAGCCGCCGCTTCGTCGTTATCCGCAGGCATTCGCTTCATCCGCGGCTTCCCCGGTTTTGCCGAGGAAAGGGCGAATACCGTCAAGACACGCGACCAATGGGGGGAGTTCATAGCCCCTGCACATCCCGGTCATCCCATTTTATCCATTCCTTCATTTTCCAGGGATGCATGTCTGCGAACATTCCTCCTCGGCGCGGACTGGCTGCGAACCGGATTCAACTCCGCCTCTTCTGTCTGTCGAAAAAATCTGTTCGCGAGCGTTGACAGTCAGCCCGCGGGCGGTATGATGAACCTTCGCTTTGCGGCGGATGACCTCAGTCACTGCCCTCCCTCTGCGATTCTCGTAATCAACTGGGGGGAAGATGTCGGCGGACATCTGTCCGTTTGTTCTTTGACAATCTGGTTGGAGAGCCCTGAGAAGGTCGGCGGCACGAAGTGTGTCGCTGACT
>JBLMWR010000152.1:0-2618 GCA_050257335.1 Deltaproteobacteria bacterium
CGTGTAATGACCCCGCCGGCAGCCCCCGGTCCGGTGCGCTCTTCATAGCCCCCCGCGCGAAAATCGAAACTGGGGACCATGTACCCAAGCTCCCCGTTCGCCAAGCCGACGATCATCCGCAATCTGCCGCGCATGTGCGAGACGAGCTCGAGCCCGATGTCTGGAAGCAATTCCCCGGGGACGGTAATGAACTGCGCGTCGCCGATCCAGACGACATTCATCTCGGCACGCATGCGTCCCTGGTGGAAATCGATCGGCTCTGGAGGCTTCTTCAGGAACGCCACAACCGATTCGCCGGTGATCGGGTACTCAACCTGCCGGCGGTGGAACATCAGCTTCCGACTTGACGACGGGCGCGCCTGCCGTGCGGCCTCGACGGCGTACCCTGCCAGTTTCCGTCCCATTTCCTCGGCGGCCTCCTGCGTCGAGAACCGCGCGTCCGGGGTAATCATCCCGCCCAGGGCTCCGTTCAGAAAGACCGTCTGGCCGCCAAGCTGTTTTGTGACCTCGCGGCACAGCGTCCCCACGTAATCGGGAGAGAGACCGCGCTTGTCGCGCAGGCGAATGACTTCGGGGTGGCAGGCGAGATGCACGAGGTTGAGGACCGGCTTGTCGGGGTCGTTTCCCTGCCCGACGGCGCGGATGACCGACACGGTCGGATCGAGCAATCCCGGATCGCGACCGTTGCGGATGAGATCGACGACGCGCCCTCCGGCCAGCGGCATTTCAGCGGAACCCATGTGCAGAGAATGCACGGGCGCCTTGCTGGCGGCCGCCTTGAGCACCGCCGCCTCGGCCTGTTTGATCACGAACTGCGCGTACTCGCGGGGGTAAAAGCCGTAAAACCCGATCGTGTCGACATTGGCGTGCGTGTGCGACATGGCCACGACCACGTTCGAAAATCCCCTTTGCGCGAGCGATTCGCGCAGCCGGTCGAGGTCCCACGATCCCATTCCGAATACGTCCAGCCCGGCGAAAACGATCTGTGTCGCGCCGGCCGAGAACACCGCAACCCGCACCTTGACGTCCTCGGCGACGCGGAACGGTTTTTCTGCGGCATCGGCGGTCAGGTTATCGAGCCGTTCGGGGGCGATGCTCAGCTCAGCCGTACCGACGGAGATCGATCCCGGATTCTCTTCGACCAGAGCGCCGCCTGTGGCAGGCATCTCGCGCCGCAGATCAATTCTCGCGCCCGGCTCGTCGGCAGGCACGCGTCTGCGCGCGGGTGCGAAATAAATAGTGCCGGTCGTCTTTCCATCTGAATCGCAGATGAACTTCAGTCCTTTTTCGGTGTAGTCGAGGTATTCCTGCGTCAGGAATCTCACACTGGCTTCGGGCTCGCCGAACTTGCGGACGATCTCGCCCCGGTTCGGATATCGCGGATCGGGAGAAGCGGCGGTCACCAGCCCCAGCCTGCCCCCGCGGAAATAGAGGCGATCGTTGCGGGGCGATCCCTCTGCGACCGGGTAGCGCAGATCTTCGGGGGATTCGCAGGGGAGACGGTCCGGCCCCAGCGCAGCACGGGCGGCATCCACGTCCGATTGACCGGGCACAAGTCCCTTGTACGCATTCGCCGGAAGTTCGGCTATTCTGCCGGCGGCCCGAAACGCAGCCACCAGCAGACAGGCAACGGCAGCCAGTTGCAACAGAAGCTTTCGGGCGAGAATGGCGGCACCTTGTGACGAAAACCAATTAATTGTATTCAATTGGAAGAAGCTGGCGGCGATGGTAACGGCATCGCGACCCGCGGTCAAACGTCGGAAAGTCTGTCGTACCGCCTTCAGCCGGATCGCCTTTGACGTTCCTCGACCACGGGACGGCCCGCCTGAAGGCCGTACTACGAACGTTCCGCGTGCTTCTGCAATTCAAAGTAGAGGTGGCCCGCCTGAGGCAGGATCAGCTTTTCCATCCCGAGCTTGACGGCCTTTGTCGAACCGGGAAGCGAGAACACGACCTTCCCCCGGGCGATCCCTCCCACGGCGCGGCTGAGCATGGCGGCGGCGCCGATTTCCTGATACGAGAGCATCCGGAACAATTCGCCGAAGCCGTCGAGCCGTTTGTCGAGAAGGGCCACGACTGTTTCATAGGCCCTGTCGCGCAGCGAGACCCCAGTCCCGCCGTTGGTGACGATCACTGCCACTTCCCGATCGGCCAGCGCGGCCTGTAATTCAAGGCGAATCTGGTCAGGATCATCTTTGATCAGCACATAGCGGACGACTTTGTGTCCGGCGGCAGCAATCGCCTCGCGGATGAACTGGCCGCTCGTGTCGCTTTCGGGGGTGCGCGAGTCGGACATTGTCAGCACGGCAAACCCCAGCGCCCCGTACTTCGCGCCGGACGCCTGGTGCTGCTCGAAGCTCGCTTGCGGTTGTTCCATGGGGAATCAGGCAAAGGGACGGCGAGAGGAGAATTTTCGCCCGGCAGCGGTGCAACGCGGGCGGCTGGCGGTAGAATGGCAAAACCAATCCGCTTACCCGTTCACGCTGCAGAACAGTATCGTTGACCATGGATGACGCGGCAATCCAGATTCGGAATTTGACGTCCTGAAGGGAGACCATGAAGCGATCCGTCAGCTTGCTCGGTCATCTCATGATCTCTTTGTCATGCATTGTCGCGTC
>JBLMWR010000153.1:0-4419 GCA_050257335.1 Deltaproteobacteria bacterium
ATCCCGCCTCTTCCATTTTCGCAAGGACGAAATGATCGATGGGGTTGCGGGGCCAATTCGCGTGCTGCACTTTCGGGAGCGGCGCCTGTCTGGGCGCGACGAAGGCCCAGTGCGGGACGTAGGCCGCCCCTTGGGCGACCCAGCGCCTGAGGATCTCCTTCTGGGCGGCAGTCAGCGGCAATTTCGCCGACGGCGGAGGCATAACTTCGTTCTCGTCGTCCGAGAGAATCCGGCGAACCACCTCGCTGTCGTCGGGCTTGCCCGGGACGATCGCCTTCTCGCCGGTGCTCCCTCCCTTGAGCGCCCCCTCGCGCACGTCGAGCCGCAGCTCCCCCTTGCGGGCTTTCTCGTCCGGCCCGTGGCACTTGAAACAGTGACGCGAAAGAATGGGGCGCACGTCGCGGGTGAAGTCGACGTCGTCGCCGCGCGCGGCCGGCGCAACGGCGGCAAGCGGAAGAAAGAACAGAACCGAAAGCCCGGCGGCGCGCATCGACGATCCTCGCGGAGAGATTGCGGAAAAGCCAATCCGTATTCTATCGCGAGTGCCGAGTGGTGGTCGAGCGAGCGCGACGGACTTGCCCCGGTGAGCGACCGGGTTCAGTCCGATGGCGTCGGGAACGAACGTCTCTGCGGCGAACTCGAGACTCCGGCCCGGGTTGGATTGCCCGCCGTCAGGGAGCCGCACCGCCGGGACGGCGCTGCAACCAGCGGAGCTCACCTGCGGCAGCTTCAAAATCCGGGCGCAAGCGAAGGGCCTCGTGCAGGTGGTTCACGGCCTTGTCGTGCAGGCCGAGTTCGCGAAGGACGAGGGCGAAGTCGAAATGCACCTCCGGAATGTCGGGCCCCAGCACCAAAGTTCTTTCGAACAATTCGGCAGCTTCCTGGTATTCTCGATTTTGAGCCAGGGCACGGGCCAGCCGGTAATGGGCGTCGAGATGGTCGGGCGCGAGGACGACGGCCCGGCGAAAATGGTCGATGGCCGCAGCCACCTGATCCTGCGATGCCAGTTCCGTGCCGACATTGACCAGCTCTGCCTCAACGTTCTGCCTGAGCGCGTTATTCGCCGGTTCCAGCTCGAATGCCTTTTGAAAATGAGTCAGAGCCTCGGCGAATTCCTGTCGGCCATGCAGGATGGCTCCGAGGTTCGCATGCGCCGCCACCGATTTCGGGTCGAGGCGGAGTGCCTGGCGGAAGCTCGCCGCGGCCTCGTCGGTGCGTCCCAGTTGAAGCAGCGCGGTCCCCGCGCTGTTGCGCGCCAGGGCTGACCACGGATCGATCGCAGCCGCAATCTGGAAGAACTGCAGCGCCTCTTCCTTTTTTCCGGTCGCGAACATGATGTTGCCAAGAGTGTGGTGGGCGTTGAAGTCGAGCGGATCGAATCGCACGGCTTCCTCACACTCGTGTATGGCTTCGTCGATTCGGCCCATTTGAAACAGGACCATCGCGAGGTAATCGCGGGTCATACTGTCGTGCGAATCGACGGCAAGCGCCCGGCGGTGGTATTCCAGCGCCCGCTCCTTCTGCCCTTCGTCGAGCATGAGCTGTCCCAGGTTGTTCAACACCCATTTCGCACTGGGATCGATCGCCAGCGCCCGTTCGAAGTGCTGCAAGGCCTGGTGACGGCGTCCCTGCCGGCGATACTCGTTGGCGAGGGTCCCTTCGGCGAACGCGTTCGGTCGCGTGACGGCAACGGCGTGGGCGAAAAGGCTTTCGGTGTCGCGCCATGTTCCCACCTGCCTCAGGGACGGAACGGTCACGACCGCGAGCAGTCCTGCGGCGGCCGCTGCCAGCGGCCGGCGCGCTGCGGTGCGCGACGGGAAGGCTTCGGCCGCTGCCCAGGTCAGCGCGATGAAGATCCCGATCAGCGGCAGATAAGTGTAGCGGTCTGCCATCTGCTGATTGCCGATCTGCACCACCCCGATCACGGGAACGAGCGTTCCCAGGTACCACAACCAGCCGACGATGAAAAACGGGTATCGGCGCGACCAGAAAACGGCCAGTGCGCTGACCGTCACGAGGAGCGCCGCGGCCGCCAGCACGTGGCCGAGGGGGATCGCGCTTTCAGGATAGGGATAAAACGCGGCCAGCCGGGCGGGCCAGAATGTCTTCATGAGGTAGAGCGAATAAACCACGACGGCATTCGCGAGGCGGTTCGTCAGAGGATAATGCTCGAGGGTCTGGACGGCTCCCCCGCGATGTTGAACGGTGAAAGCCACGATGGAGAAGGCGACGGTTACCGCCAACAGAGGAATCTTCTCCACGACCAGTTGCCGCGCATTATTGCCGCATTCGTGCCGGCGAAAACGGGCCAGCGGCCAGTAATCGAGCAGCAGCAGGACAAACGGCAGGGTGACGAACATCTGTTTGGCCATGAGACTGCAAATCCAGAGCGCCAGGCACGCCAGATACCACCTCCGCGGTGCACCCCGGGCGTAGTGCGCGTAAGCCCAGATCGACATCAACCCGAAGCATGTGCTCAAGACGTCTTTGCGTTCCGAGATCCAGGCGACGGACTCGACATGCAACGGATGGACGGCGAAGAGCGTCGCCACGAAACCGCTCCTCGACAGGCTTCCCGTCAGCAGCCGCAGCAGGAAGAAAAGCAGCAGCACGTTCGCCGTGTGCAGCCCCAGGCTGGTCAGGTGCATGGCCCCGGGCGCGACCCCGAAGAGCTGAACGTCGAGCATCAACGACAGCCAGGTGAGCGGGTGCCAGTTTCCTGTCGCCCCTGTCGTAAACGCCCACGCCGCATTCTCCAACGAAAGGCCGGATGACACGTACGGGTTGTTTGTGACGTAGAATCCGTCGTCGAGATCGACGAACCCGAACTGCCGCACCTGCCAGAAAACAACCCCTGTGATCGCGACCAGGCCGAGCGCGACGGCGGCCGCCGCCCGCTGTCGGGCGGCGCCGGACGAATGATCGCAGGTCGCGTGGATTCCGGTTTCCGTGGACATTCTGCAATAATATTCGCCATCCTGCGGAGCCACCAGACCAGTGCCGGCAAGCCGCACGTGGGTGCATGGCCGGAAAAATGCTCCCATCAAAGTCAAAGGGCGGGGCCGGACGTCTCGCGTGGGGAGGATGATCCCGCCGGGATAAGCCCGGCGGCTCGCCCTGGCGAGCCGAAGTGCAGATACCGATGCCCCCCAAGGGACGGGATGGCCGGAAGGGCGAGGTGATGCGATTGATCGCCCACCCGCCTGCGCCCGACTGTACGCATCGAAAGAAGCGACCGGTTGACCGGACCTGCATCCTCGGCGCGACATCAGCGCCGCAGGCGGGCTGGCTTGGACCCGAACCGCGCGGGCGTGCGGGATCCCCAGTTATTTTATTCCGTCAGGTCGATGTTGAATTGATTCTTGGAGGCGTCTTTTTCGACTTTGAAGCTCAAGTTGCTGGTATCGGTCTTGGCGTATCTCTCAGGAATGAGGGACTTTGCGCCCGATCCCAGGACCTCCTGCGCTGCGCCGCCTCCCTCGGCAATTTGTCGCTGCATCTTCATCATCTCCTCCTGCCGGGCCTTGCCCTCCTCCGCACTCGTCACAGTCGCGCCCGTTTTTTCGGCCGCGGTGGCGCCGCCGGCCGCCCCTGCCGCCTGGGCGGTGACGGTGACCTTGCAGGTACCGACCGTGGCGCCCGGCCGGCTGCCCGTCATCAGCTTGAATTTTCCCGACAGGTCAGTGACCCCCGACGCCACGGGGCCCTTCTCGGGGACGAACATCACAGTCGCGTCGGGAAGCGGCGCCCCTTTGAAAGTCACGACGCCGCCCGCCTCGGCAAGTGAAACAGCCGATTCCCCCTCCGGGTTGCAACCCGCCAGAATCGCGGCGATGAAGGCGGAAACGAGAAAATGCGGGAATAGGCGGCGGGTCATGAAGCTGCTCCAGAAAAACTGGGGAAAGTGAAACCTGATCCGCGCGGAAAGCCAGTCTGGACCGGATCGATGCATTGAGACGATATTAATTTGAAATTACCTGTTTGAAACGTGATTGTCAAAAGAGAGCTGGTGAATCTCGAGTCGAATATGCCGTGGGAAATCCGCATTGAAGTGCACCGGCGGACGTGCCTCGAAGACCAGAAATTCTACCGCCTCACCCATATAATAAATTGGCGGCTCGCGTCACTGTGCCGCGGCTCCCCCTGTCGCGATAGTCCACCACCCCGCGATGCGCGGGCTGGCCCGGCCCAGGCTGCCGGAAAAACTTCCGGCAAAGATGTCGAGGGTCCCGATTCCGTGGGCGTCTCAAAGCTCCAACGACAAATACTGCAAGCGCCTTGTTTCGAGGCTGTGGCGAATGAATTCATGGCCGGTGGTCAGGAAACGACGCAGTCGATACCCGGACCGGAATGAACCCCGGTCACGGCACCGATGGCGAAATGACCCCACCACCGGGGCGTGCAGGGACGCCAAGTCGC
>JBLMWR010000154.1:0-8325 GCA_050257335.1 Deltaproteobacteria bacterium
GCCCGCCGAAAACTCCCGCCTTGACTCCAAATTCGAAATCCAAAAGTCGAAATCCGAAATTGTCCTCTCACTGCCTGACGGAGAACGCATGCTGATATTTGACGCGCACCTCGACATGGCCTGGAACGCCCTCGAATGGAACCGCAATCTCGAACTGCCGGTCCACAAAATCCGCGAGTTCGAGAAACAATTCAACGGGATCAATCCCGGCCCGGGGACCGTCTCGTGGGACGCACTCCGCCAGGGACGCGTGGGGATCACGATCTCCACGCTCCTTCCGCGGTTGCATCGCAAAGATAAAGCCCTCACCCATTACCAGTCGCGCGAGGCGGCTTACGGCTCGTGCATGGGGCAGCTCTATTACTACAAGGCGATGGCCGCCCGGGGGGTATTGCGCGAGATTCCCGATCGTAAGACGCTTCGGACGCACGTCGCCGCGTGGGAAAAAGACACGACCGGCAAGCTGCCGATCGGTTATATTCTCAGCATGGAGGGCAGCCCGTCGATCCTCTCGCCGGCGCAGATTCCCGAATGGTACCAGGCGGGCCTGCGGATCCTCGGCCCGTCGCATTACGGCGTGAGCCCCTACACGCACGGCACGGGAAGTGAAGGGGGACTGCTCGAGGAAGGCCCTGCCCTGCTCCGCGAGATGGACAAAGTCGGCATGATCCTCGATGTGACGCACCTCGCCGATCAGTCGTTCTGGGAAGCCCTCGAGATTTTCCAGGGGCCGGTCCTCGCCAGTCATCACAACTGCCGGGCCCTTGTCCCCGGCGACCGCCAGCTCGACGACGAGCAGATCAAGACGCTGATCCAGCGCGGGGCGGTGATCGGCGCGGCGTTCGACGCCTGGATGCTGACCCCCGGATGGATCATCGGCGTCACGCAACCTGACAAGTGCACACTCGAAAACGTCGTCGATCATATCGACCACATCTGCCAGTTGGCCGGCAACGCCAGGCACTGCGGTCTGGGAACGGACCTCGACGGCGGCTTCGGAAAAGAACAAACGCCCAAAGACCTCGACACGATCGCCGACCTGCACAAAGTCGCCGACATTCTTTCCCGCCGCGGCTACAGCCAGACCGACATCGACGGAATCATGTACCAGAACTGGACGAGGTTCTTTGAGAAAGCGCTCAAGGAATCTGTGCTCGTGCAGTAGCGCCTCTCCATAAGCCCGCGGGCGGGGACCGACCGACAGGTTGGTCCCCGTCGGTCGCCGCAGTGAGTCATCACTCGTCGATTTCGATGAGCGCCACCGCCACGTCATCCGGCAGCCCGCCGCTGCGGAGGCGGACGGAATCGATGAGGGCGTGGACGGCATTTTCGAGAGGGCCGTCGAGCGCGCGCTTCGCCAGCTCGGTACGGGGGGCGTATTTGAGGAGGCCGTCGGTGGCGATCAGGATACGGCCCTGAATTTTGACGGGACCGAACGGGACCGGATAGGCCTCGCCGTTGCCGACCAGGGGTTTGCGGAACTGATGCTGGGTCAGATCGAAAATCCCCTTCGGCCCGATCATCCAGGCGCCGGAATCGCCGACGCTGGCGCCGAAGGCGTCAGTTGCGCTCGTTTCCAGCACGACTGCCGTGGCGAGGCCTCCTTCGGCGCTCGTCATCATGGAGCGATCGGCCCTCTGGATGGCAGCCACCCAATCCAGAGGCGTGCGCCGGGCGTCCAGTGGAACGTTCGTGAGCATGTCGCAGAGGCTCTGGGCGGCGACCGCCGCGCCACCAACTCCGCCGGCGCCGTCGGCAATGACGACGATCACGCCGTCCGGCGTGCGCCGGACCGCGATTCGATCCTCGTCCCGCTCACCGCTTTCGATTGCCGTGGCGATGTGCAGCATGGTCGGACCAAATCAGTTCGATCTCGCGATAATCATTTCCGCACGCGAACGCAGGCGGGCCCGAATCTCTGCCGCCTGCTCGACCGCCGACAGCCAGGCATAATCGTCGCCTGTCATGAGAGAGGTCCATGATTCCAGGTTCGTCGGCCGCGCGCCCCGGTCTTTCACGGTCAGGATCATCAGGGGGCCCACGAATTTCAGTAGCATGACGAAACGCAAAGAGCAACCGACCTCATCTGCAAAACCGAATTCGATCGTTGGGCGGGTGGCGGGGAAAGCGCGTGAAATCCGAGACCCATTCTGGTAAGCTTGCTTTTGACCGAAGCAAGTCGTTTCATTGCGTGCCGCACGCGAAGGCTGAGCATCATCCATTCCGCCTGGCAAGATCGTCCCCATTTCCGATAAACGCGCATCCCCATGAGCATCGAAAAGCTGCGTGCCACGGTTTCCGAACTCGAACGCGAGTTGCACGGTCTAACGGCGGTTGACGACGAAGCGCGGCAGGTGCTCCAGGAGGCGGTGCGGGAAATCCGTGCGGCGCTCCATGAGGAAGACCGCTCGGAAGCCCGGCGACGATCGCTGATCCAGCGGCTTCAGGAGTCGGTCGGGAAATTCGAAGCCACCCACCCCGACCTGACCAACATCCTCAGCCGGCTGATCGACGGACTAGCGCAAATGGGAATTTGACCTGTCCATTGAGCACTGGTGGACCGCGATTTCGGCCTCTCTTCCCGAAAAACAAGCGGCATTTGCCGTTCCCGGCGGAATTTTATGGGCAGAATTGTTTTTCAAACGGTATGATGAATCCATGCGAACGATCGACTACATCTACCGCTTTGACCCCAAGAACCCCAGCGTCAAGCCCCCGCCGGCCGACCCGGAAGACGCCCGTCGCAGCCTCGAGAGCGGCAATCGGCTTTTCTCGGAGTGGATGCGGAGCTGCCGGACAAGCACGTTCTCGACCGGCGAGCCGCGGTACGTCGTGCAGTGCAACGGCCTGGAAGTGGGGATGGTGCGGGCCCACGGCGAAATGCCCAAGCAGGCGCCGTTCGCCGTGGTGGTGGGCTGTTCCGACGCCCGCGTGCCACCCGAGATGCTGTTCGGGCAGGGCTTCAACGACCTGTTCGTCATTCGCGTGGCGGGCAATGTTCTGGCCGATGAATGCTGGGGGAGTATCGACTACGCCCTCAATCTGCTGAGCGACAGCATCAAGCTGGTCGTGGTTCTGGGACACTCGGGGTGCGGGGCGGTCACCGCTGCGGTCGACGCCTATCTCAATCCGCTCAAGTATTCGTCGGCCCGCACGACGTACATGTTGCGATCGATTCTGCACCGGATTTTCGTTCCAGTTCACCAGGCGGCCAAAGGGATTCAAAAGGTGTGGGGACCGGATGCCCCCGCGATGCCGGATTACCGCCGTGCGCTGATCGAAGCCGCGGTGTGCCTGAACGCGGCCCATGCGGCGTACAATCTGTACGTCGAAGCCGAGCGCTCGTGGAAATCGGACGTCCTTGCATTGTTCGGCGTGTACAACTTGTACACGCACCAGGTCAGCATGCCGCCACAGAGCTTTCGCGTGGCCTCTGCGGATTCAGAACCGCACGTTAATCTGGCGTATGCTCCCACGCACCCCCGCGAGTTCGACGGATTGGCGCTGCAGATGGCCGAGATCCTGCGCCCCGATGCCGAGCCCAGGCCGTTCGCGAACGCATTGACCAACGGCGTCCCCGCTGGCGGCGCGGTTCCTCGAACCGACGACGAGCCGCGGTCCGAGCTGGCGGCGTCGTAGGGTTGTCTCGCGCGCCGGTACGACGTGTCGCGGGCGAGCGATTCTCTTGTGACGCCGGCAGCGCCGGCCACGTACAGCGTGCCCGCGATGGTCAAGCCGTTTGACGCGCGCGGGGCGAGCCCCGCGGCTGAACCGAACGGAGGGGCGCATGTCTCTTGCGTTGGCAGGAGCCAGCGATCAGGCTAGCGCTGAAAAGACGGGAACGCACGGCAGCCTGCCACGTCCCTCCTCCACAAAGAGGAGTGGAAGGATTTCCTTTGCAGTCTTCACTGGGGGAGCGACTTGATGCGGACGACGTGGAGCTTTCATTCGGCGGGGCAACTGCTGTTCGGACGCGACGCGACAAAACAGCTCGGCGAAACCGCCCGCCGGCTCGGGGCCGGGCGGGTGTTTGTCGTCACGGATTCGCACCTCGTGAAAGCCGGGGTCGTCGGACGCGTGCGGGACGCCCTGGCCGCCGCCGACGTGTCGGCGGAGGTTTTCGAGGGAGGACTCCCCGAGCCTCCAATTGCGCTGGCCGAGACGTGTGCCGAGCAGGCGCACCGGTTCCAGACGCAGGCGATCCTGGGGCTGGGGGGCGGGAGCAACATGGATCTGGCCAAGATCGTGGCCACCGTTCTGGCGCACGGTGGAAGCCCGTGCGACTACGTCGGCGACGATCAGATCCCGGGTCCGATACTGCCTCTGATCTGCGTCCCCACGACGGCCGGGACAGGCTCCGAAGTCTCCGGGGCGTCGGTCCTCACCGACACCGAAAAGAAGATGAAAGTGGGCGTCCTCAGCAATTATCTCCGCCCGCGGGTCGCGGTCGTCGATCCGCTGCTTACCGTCAGTTGCCCGCCGAAGGTGACCGCCGACAGCGGCATCGATGCCCTGACGCATGCCATAGAAGCCTACACCGCCGTCGACAACGAAGAGTTTCCGCTTCCACCGGGGGAGAAGACAATTTACCAGGGGCGGCACCCGCTGGGGGACCTGCTCGCCGAGCGCGCCATTGAGCTGATCGGCGCCAACCTTCGCCGGGCGTGTTCCAACGGACACGACCTGGCGGCCCGCGAGGCGATGGCGCTCGGCGCGACGCTGGCGGGTGTCGCCTTTTCGAACGTGGGAGTCGCGGTTGTCCACGCGCTCGAATACCCGATCGGTGGCGCGACGCATTGTTCGCACGGGGCGGGGAACGGCCTTTTGCTGCCGTTCGTGATGCGTTTCAACCTGCCGGCCCGCGTCGGCCGCTTCGCCCGCATTGCCGAGCTTCTCGGCGAAAATGTCGCCGGACTCGAGGAACCGGCGGCGGCGGAACGGGCAATTGCCGCCGTCGAACGACTGAAGACAGACATCGGCATCCCCCAGCGGCTGCGCGACCTGGGTGCCACGCAAGAGCAGTTGCCCGTGTTTGCCGAGAAGGCGTTTGCCGTAAAACGGATCCTGCGGGTCAATCCGCGCCCCGTGACGGCGGAGGACCTGGAGGGGATTTTGAGGTCGGCGTGGTAGCGGCGGGCGCCCGAAAGGAGGATGGAGGATAGAAGATCGAGGATGGAGGGTAGCGCAGGACCGGACTTGTTTAACCGCGCGGCTCGCCTCGGCTCGCGCGTCTCCCTCCCTCGGCAAGCATCGGCATCCACACATCGCCTCGGCAAGGCGAGCCGCCGGGTTTATCCCGGATGTGTCAGGGATAAGAGCTATTATGGTCGCGAATCGCCGTGGTACATTGCCGGAAAGGCGCTTCCATCACGGTCAAACCGCGGAATCGGGCGTCGCGCGTGGTGAGCGTGATTCCGCCGGGATGAACCCGGCGGCTTGCTGGTGCGACGTGTAGATTCCGATCTTAGCGGGGGAGTTGCGGGGGGTCGGGTAAAGTGGTGTGCCGGGCTCGAAATCCGAAAGACAAAGGTCGAATGCCTAAAGAAAGACAAAAGTCGAAAAACCCAAACGAGACACATCCAACGTGTTGTTCTTTCAATCTCGTCTGGACATGCCTCATCCTCGCCGGTCTCGCCGGACTTCCGGTCGCCCGTGGGGACGACAACTGGCCCATGTTCCGCGGGCCGCTGGGGACGGGAGTTGGCGAGGGAGATCATCTTCCCGACAGATGGTCGGCGACAGAGAACGTCGAGTGGAAGACGGAGCTTCCCGGTCGCGGGTGGTCGTCGCCGATCGTGTGGGGAAAGCGCATCTTCCTGACCACGGTCGTCAACACGGGAAAGACGCCCGAGGCCAAAAAGGGATTGTACCTGAAGGGAGAACAGCGCGAGGCTCCCGACACGGACCATCTCTGGAAGGTATTGTGCCTCGATCTCGAGTCAGGCAGACTGCTGTGGGAGCAGACCGCCCACGAGGGAAAGCCGGCCACGCCCCTGCACATCAAGAACACTTATGCCTCCGAAACCCCGGTCACCGACGGCAAACGCGTGTATGCCTACTTCGGAAATCTGGGGATCTTCTGTTACGACGTCGGCGGCGAGCTGGTCTGGTCGAAGAAGCTGGAACCGCACGCGATGCGGGCCGGCTGGGGGACGGCCGCCTCGCCGGCGCTCTACGAAAACCGTCTGTACATCCTCAACGACAACGAAGAAAGCTCGTATCTGGCGGCCCTGGACGCGACGACCGGCGAACAGGTCTGGCAGGTGGAACGCGACGAGCAGAGCAACTGGTCGACGCCGTTCGTGTGGAAGAACGAGCTGCGCACGGAGATCGTCACCGCCGGGACAAAGCGCGCGCGGTCGTACGATCTCGACGGCAAGCTGCTCTGGGAACTGTCGGGGATGTCGATGATCACGATCGGGACCCCGTTCGCGGACAAGGGGCTCTTGTACGTCAGCTCGGGATATGTGCTCGATCTGCGGCAGCGGCCGGTATACGCCATCCGGCCGGGAGGCGAGGGAGACCTCACTCTGCCGGCCGACAAGACCAGCAGTGCCACGATCGCCTGGTGCCAGCGTGGAGCCGCGCCGTACAATCCGTCGACACTCGTCTACCGCGAACGGATGTACATTCTGTATGACAAGGCGCTGTTCGGGGCTTTCGACTCGCGGACGGGGAAGGAGATTTTCGAACGGCGGCGGATTCCGGAGGGGAAGGCGTTCACCGCCTCGCCGTGGGCTTACGGCGGAAAAGTGTTCTGCCTCAATGAATACGGAGAAACGTTCGTATTCGAGGCCGGCGACGAGTTCCACCTGTCGAACACGAACGCGCTGGCGGACGACGACATGTGCCTGGCCACCCCCGCCATGGTCGGCGATCGCCTCCTGATCCGCAGCTCGGAGCGGCTGTACTGCATCCGGAAAAAGACCACGGATTGAGTCGCAATTGAGCCCAATGCACCGGGCTCGGCTTTTTTAGAACAGACTAGAATCAGATTTCACCGCGGATGACGCGGATACGCGCGGATGAGTAGAGACGAGGTGAACTGGCACATTCGCGGGTATCCGCGTTATCCGCGGTGCTTCTTCGTCATTTTTTCCCAACCGGAGCCCACATGACCACCACACGATTGACTACGAGGATCATCGGCATGTCCACCCTGCTGGCGGCGTCAGTATCGGCCGGCGCGGCTTCGGCTGAGGAAGCCGCCGTTCGCGTCTACATCGGAACGTACACCGGCGAGCACAGCCGGGGGATCTATCTGTCGCAGCTCGACCTGGCGACCGGCGCGCTGTCTCCCGCGGAACTGGCGGGTGAGGTCAAGAATCCTTCCTTCCTGGCGATTCATCCGAACCGCAAATTTGTGTATGCGGTGAGCGAAGTTTCCGACGCCGGGGGAAAGCCGACCGGCGCCGTGAGCGCCTTTGCGGTGGAGCCGAAGAGCGGGAAGCTGAAGCTCCTCAACCAGCAGTCGTCGCAGGGGGCCGGGCCCTGTCACCTCGTCGTCGACGCCAGCGGCAAGTGTGTGCTGGTGGCCAATTACGGCAGCGGAAGCTGCGCCGCGCTGCCGATCGGCAACGACGGCAAACTGGGAGAAGCGACCGCGGCGATTCAGCACGTCGGGAAAAGCGTCAATCCGGGGAGGCAGGAAGGCCCTCACGCCCATTCGATCAACCTCGATCCCGCCAATCGATTCGCCTTCGTTGCCGACCTGGGGCTCGACAAGGTTCTCATCTATCGGTTCGACCCGGCCAAAGGGAGCCTGGCGGCGAACGACCCTCCGTCGGCTGCCGTGGCCCCCGGCTCGGGCCCGCGGCACTTCACTTTTCATCCCTCCGGGAAGTTCGCCTACGTGATCAACGAAATCGCCAATACCGTGACAGCGTTTGCCTACGACGCCGCCCGCGGCAGTTTGCGGGACATTCAGACTATCACCACCTTGCCGGAGGGATATAAGGAGACGAGTTACACCGCCGAAGTCGTCGCGCATCCTTCCGGGAAGTTCCTTTATGGATCGAACCGCGGCCATGACAGCATTGCAATCTTTACAATCGACGCCGCGACCGGAAAGCTGACGGCGGCGGGACACCAATCCACGGGAGGGAAAACCCCGCGCAATTTTGCCATCAATCCGACGGGAAAATGGCTGCTCGCCGAGAACCAGGGGAGCGGCACGATCGTGGTGCTGCAGATCGACCCGAAAACGGGAGGGCTTAAGCCGACCGGCCACACGCTGGAGGTCGCATCGCCCGTCTGCGTGCGGATGGTTCGACTCGGGGATTAACGCTCTGGTCTTTTCGGGCCGCGTCGGTTAAGTCACAAGCC
>JBLMWR010000155.1:0-4389 GCA_050257335.1 Deltaproteobacteria bacterium
CGCAAACGCTTCTTCATACGCGAAATCCATCGTCACCGGATGAATCTGATACTGCATCCCGGGGCGCTTTGTCGAAACTCGCAGCGAAATCGATTCGCTCGGCTGAATGCGGAAGACGAGCGTATTGGGGCGGGCCTCGACGAGCTGACACAGGTCTCCCTCGCACTCCACCGTCTTGAACAGGTTGAGCGGCGGCTGTTTGAATTGCATGGCGATTTCACTGACCCGCCGCGGCAGGCGCTTCCCGGTGCGGACATAGAACGGCACTCCCTCCCAGCGCCAGTTGTCGACCCGGACGTCGAGTGCCGCAAAGGTTTCGGTCCGCGAATCGGACGGAATCCGATCTTCATCGAGGTAGGCCGGCACCGGCTTCCCGTCCATCTTGCCGGCGGTATACTGCCCGCGGACGGACCAGCGCGACACGTCGTTCCAGTCGGCCGGCGCCAAAGCGTCGAGGACCTTCACCTTCTCGTCGTGGATCTCCTTGGCGCGAAAGAACGACGGTGGTTCCATGGCGATCAGGGCCAGGAGCTGGAGCACGTGATTCTGCAGAACGTCGCGCAGCGCCCCGGCCTGGTCGTAGTAGCCCCCCCGGCCGTGTTCGATCCCCTGGGATTCGGCCACCGTGATCTGCACGTGATCGACGTGCGTGCGGTTGAACAGCGGCTCGAAGATCGAATTGCCGAACCGGAACAGCAGGATATTCTGCACCGTTTCTTTGCCGAGGTAATGGTCGATGCGGTAAATCTGGTCTTCCGACAGAAGCTGCCCCAGGCGGTGCGACAGCTTCAGGGCCGATTCGAGGTCATGACCGAAGGGCTTTTCGAAGACCATCCGCAGCCACTTGGGATCGTTCGGTGGGTGAACCATCCCGGCGGCGGCGACCGACTCGACGACCGGGACGAACAGCTCGGGCATCGTCGCCATGTACATCAGGCGCTGGCCGGTCCCTCCGGTCGCCCGTTCCAGCGCCGCCAGATCGCCGGCCAGCCCGGAGTACTGCGCGCCGTGAGATAGATCGACGGTCCGATAGAAGAGCTGCCTGGCGAAGGCTTCCCATTGTCCCGACGTGATCGCTCCGCTGCGGCCGTCGCGATTGACGGCTTCGAACATTTCGCTTCGGAACTCGGCGTCGGTCTTCTCGCGGCGGGCCACCCCGACGATCGGCGCCTTGTGCGAAAGGTATTCCCCCTGCCACAGACGGAAGAGCGCGGGAAGAAGCTTGCGGGCCGTCAGGTCTCCGGACGCTCCAAAAATGACGATCGTGGCTTCCGCCGGGCTGGCGCTTCCGTATCCCACGGGCGGGCCGTGCGCTGGACCTTTTGCCGTTCCCTGCTCGCTTGTCATGTTCAGCTCGTTTCGAGAATGCGCGTGACTGAGCGAGAGGATATCGTCTGCGCGACGGGATTGCATCCATTCGGCGAGCGCGGGACGCAGGTCCCCCGGTTGGGAAATGCGCGCAGAGGGGCGCCAGAGCGCTGGCGCATCATAATCCCGAACAAGTCGTGCTGCCCTGGGAGCTGTCCCCCTCCCGGAGGAACCGGCGGATCGGGCTCCGCGCTGCGACGAAATTCCGTCGCAATCCTACACCGTCACAACCTCGATCTCGTTGTGGATCCGGCGAGGCCCGGCAACCGACTTCACTGATTCCTGCGCGAGCTGCTTGTGGTAATAGCTGCGGACGACGCCCCGCAGAACGACACCGTCTTCGTGAACTTCGAACCGCAGATTTCTTCCAGACAGGTAGAGGCTTCGGGCCAACGCCGATTCGACGACGCCGCGCAAATCGGACCGGCAATCCCGGTGTGTTTCTTCCACGGTGCCACGCATAATGAATCTGCCCCAGGAGGGTGAATGGTTTCAAGGTGGGTCGCTGCACGAGTCGCCCGCAGGTTCAAAATCGGCAGCTTGGGTAAACTGTTCCAGCTTTAGTTTTCTTTCCCGGAAAAAATTTCCGGGTAGCGGAAGAAAAGCTGCACAACCGTTCTGGCAGGCGTGCTGCGCCTCAAAAACGCGGGAAATTCGAGGGTAAACCCCTCCGCGGAGGCGCCGTGGTTTCGTTCGTGCAGGATTTATCGGCTCAGACGACCGCACCGGTTGTGTCGGATTTTCCGGAAGGTGGGCGCCGGAGTCCCGCGTTCAGGCGGCAGGCGTTCCCGGGGATCATTGCGTAATTCACGCAACTTCTCGAAGGCCGGCAGGTCAACCGTGACCGTGGACGCTCGGGGATCGGCGACGGGGAGACGGGTCTTCCAAAGCCGAAGACAGGAAACCGATCCCCGGATGACCTGGCCCGACCTTCGGCCGGAACCAAGGACTCGGGTTCGCCAACACACACTGAAACTCAACCGCCGAGAACGCGGAGGTCGCGGAGAAACGAATTACGGCTTGTTCACGGCAATCGTCCGCTCAAACTGCGGAAATCTGCGAAATCCGCGGACAGCTCCCCGTATGCTTGCATCTCGACGAGAAGCGTGCCACTCTAAACGGCAGCAATCATGATCCGGCGAAGCGTCGTGGCGCCAGCGCGCTCGGCCTGTTTTCGATCCTCAGTCCTCAATCCTCGATCCCCCGCCTCGCATGACATTCGCCATCGTTCTCCTCGCCGTCTTCGGCCTCGCGTACGCCAACGGGGCCAATGACAACTTCAAAGGGGTGGCGACGCTGTTTGGCAGTGGGATTACCGATTATCGGAAGGCGTTGTGGTGGGGGACCGCGGCGACTTGTGCCGGCTCGGTCGCGGCGGTGCTCCTCGCGGAGAAACTGCTTTCGAATTTCAGCGGCAAGGGGTTGGTGGACAACGGTCTGACAACCGACCCCCAATACCTGGCGGCGGTCGCCTGCGGGGCGGGGCTTACGGTGCTTGTGGCCACCTTCGTCGGCATGCCCATATCGACGACGCATGGGCTTGTGGGGGCCCTCGTCGGGGCCGGCTGGGCGGCGGGATCCAAAATCGGCCTTGACGGGCTGGGTACGACGTTTTTTCTGCCGCTTTTGATAAGTCCTGTGCTGGCGCTGATCATCACGGGAGTCGGTTATGCCCTGCTGCACGCGATTCGTGTGCGGTTTGGCATCACCGAAGAGACCTGCTTCTGCGTCGGGCAGCAAACCATTGAAGTTGTCCCGCGGCTCGAATCGGCCCTGACGGTCGAACGGGTCGAGCAGTTGACCATCTCGCGCGGCACGGCTGTCACCTGTCGAAACCGGTACGCGGGGCGGTTTCTGGGAATCGATGTCGCAGAAGCGGTGGACCGGCTGCACTTTCTGTCCGCCGGCGCCGTCAGCTTCGCGCGCGGCCTGAATGACACGCCGAAAATCGCCGCGCTGCTGCTGGTGGCGCCGGCCCTCGGGAAGGCGGGGGCGATTGTGCTGGTCGGCGCACTGATTCTGGTCGGCGGCCTGTTGAGCGCCCGGAGGGTCGCCGAGACGATGAGCCGCAAGATCACCCCCATGAATCACGGCCAGGGCTTCACGGCGAACCTGGTGACGAGCATGATCGTGCTGGCGGCGAGCAATCTCGGGCTTCCCGTCTCGACGACGCACGTCAGTTGCGGCGCGCTGTTCGGGATCGGGACGGTCAACCGGCACGCGCACTGGAAAATGATCGGCACGATCCTGGCGGCGTGGCTGACGACGCTCCCCTGCGGCGCCGCTCTCGGCGCGCTCGCCTACGTTCTGCTGGGCACCTTCGCATCCCCAGTTTAGAGCCGAAAATCTCGACTGCACGCATTAATCGCTTCTGGAGGCATCGCCATGACATATTCGCGCGACAGACACAGCCGCGTTGTTCTTGCTTTCGGGGCAACGTTCGCTGTGTTGTGCGCGACGGCCGTCCGTGCCGAGGACGCCGACCTGATCCTGCATCACGGCAAGATCGTTACGGTGGACGAAAAGTTCACGATTGCCGAGGGACTGGCGGTCAAGGGGGATCGGATTGTCGCGGTCGGGACGAACGCCGAGGTGCTGAAGCTGGCCGGCCCGAAGACCGAGAAGATCGACCTGAAGGGGAAGACCGTCCTGCCGGGGCTCGCCGATTCGCACGTGCACCCCACCGGGGCGTCGGTCTATGAGTTCGACCATCCGATCCCGGAGATGGATACGATCGCCGACGTGTTGAAATACATCGGCTCGCGCGCGGCGGCGCTGGAAAAGGGGAAATGGATTGTCGTCCGACAGGTGTTCATCACGCGGTTGCGCGATCAAAGGTATCCGACCCGGAAGGAACTCGACCAGGCGGCTCCTGACCACCCGGTGCTCTTCTCGACCGGCCCCGATGCCTCCGTCAATTCGCTGGCGCTCGAGCTCAGCGGGATCGACAAGGATTACAAAATTGCCGACGGCGGCACCGGCTAGATCGAGCGCGACCCCGCCACGGGTGAGCCAACGGGC
>JBLMWR010000156.1:0-2552 GCA_050257335.1 Deltaproteobacteria bacterium
GGACCTGCTCGGCAATGTCCCCGATCTGCCGCATCAGGGGGTTCAGATCGGAGAACAGAGCATGCATGATTTCCGTCGGCTGCAGCTGATGCACACCCGCTGCCGTCCGTTCGCTGGCTAGGGCCTGGATGAAAGGTTGCAGTAGCGTGCGATAGAGCCCCAGGTTTATTTCGGAAAGCCGTCGCACGGCTGCGAACCGACGCTCGTCTTCCGGATCCGGCCGCACGATGGCGCGAACATCCGCGAGCGTTCGCGGCTCGAAGCGAACAACCCAATCCCCGTGAACGAGTTCAGCACCGGCCAGTCCCGCCGTCTTTGGCATCATCACCGCTTCGTACAGTCCGGGCGGAAGCACGTCGATGAGATCGATGTTGGAGGCAAACTCCTCGTGCTCCTTCCTAGCGACACCACCGGAGACGAAAATGCCGAGGTGGCCGACGGAGTCGTGGATCGCGTACACGATCGTCTGCCCGCAGGCCTTGATGTCCTGATCATGCTCGTAGAGATCGACGATCCAGCCGAGGGCCTGCTGCGGGGGCGTAATGTTGTCGCCCTTCGAGCAGAAACAGAGGATTGGCGAACGGATATTGCGAAGATCGACCCGGACGCCGTCGCTGGTGATGATCTCCGCCGTCGCCAGCCGGTTGCCGATAAACAGCTGGTCGACGATCCACTGCATCTCCTCGGCGTTCAGATTGACGTGGCCGCCCCACCATGTCTCGAAGCCGAGAAAGCGTTCCGCTTCGGTGTCGACTTTCGACCAAAGGTTGCGATACTTCGTCCAGTACGTGTTCGAGGGATTAAGGTTTTCGAAGTTCTCGACCAGATAGCCGCCGTCGAACTTGCCTCCGCCGAGATCGCTCGTCAGTGCGGTGAGCCAGCTTCCCCCGAGCAGCCCGCCCGTGTAGCGCATCGGATTCTCGCCGTGAACACCAGCCCAGTAGGAGAGCGGGGAGCCCGGAACGATGATCGGACCGAACAGCTCGGGCCGCACGGCGGCCAGCATCATCACCGCCCAACCCGCCTGGCAGTTGCCGATCACGCAGGGCTTGCCGTCGGCCTCCGGATGCAGGGCGATGACCTTCTCGAGGAACACCGCTTCCACCCGCATGATGTCTTCGATGGTTTGCCCCGGCGCCGGGTCAGGCGTGAAGCCGACAAAATAGGAGGGGTGACCGGCACGCATGGCGACGCCCAGCTCGCTGTCAGCCTTGAAGCCACCAATCCCGGGACCGTGTCCGGCGCGCGGGTCGACCACGACGAACGGCCGCTTCTTGAGATCGATCGTGACCCCGGCCGGCGGCTTGATCTTGACGAGCAGGTAGTTGACGGGACAGTCCAGCGTTCGGCCGTCAAGGATCAGCTGCGCGTCGAAGCTCAGCACATGAGGGACCGGCTGTGCCTTGTGCTCGTAGTAGTCATTACTGCGTCGGCGCAGTACGTCCCAGAACAGGATCGTGCGCTGCGTCGCGTCGATCAGGTACTCTCCCAGGGCGCCCGCGAATGGCCAGGCGCTGGAGGCTGTCGAGTCCGGCGCCCGATGCATCTCGGACGTCTCCGACGGCTTGCTCATGTCGTCTTTCCTCCTCTCCTCTCCTCCGCCACCGCGAACCATCGGGCACCGATTGGCTGAACGGCAGTATCACCGCTTCCCCAGCCACGCCAGAGCGTCCTCGCGCGCTTTGGGGGGGAAGAAGCGGACGGCCGCGTGTGGGGCAACATCGGCGAGCCGTGGCCGCTCGTCGGCAAACCGGGCATCGGCGATGACCGCAATCTTGCGAACGGCATCACCGATCGTCTTGGTGGTCAGCGTGCCGAGGGTCTTTGCGCCCGTTTCCCATCCTTCGAGATCCTCCCAGTCCACCAGGATGCTGAATCCGCCGCGCTCGCCGCCTCTCAGGTGCACGCCGACAGCCGGGTACTGCTCTTGTAACGCGTCGATCGCGCCATCGATGTCGGCCTCGCTGATCAGTCCATTTGCCTCGACCATAAGGATCCGATCTGCATTATTAACCCTGAGGATAATCATCGTCCTTCCTCGTCACTGCCAGAGGTCGCGACATTTAAGCATAGGCTCCCGTCACGGACCTGGAAATCCCTTCGTTTGAGAACTCGGCTTCGACAACACCTAAACAGAGACGCATTCGCAGCCGGCTTCTCCGGTGACGATCTCGGTTGGCTCTCGTGCGGCGATGTCCGCTGACGTCTCACAAACGCTCCAGACTGTGTGAAAACTCCGCTCTTGATGGGCGGCACGCCGATCGAAAAACAATCCGCTTGGTGAATAAAAACGGCTATATTTGCTGCATGCAGCATATACATGGCGGCGACCGCAACCAGACTCTGCTTCTGCCGGCAGCAGTGGATGATTACGTCGGTCAAGAAAATCTGGTGCGTTTCATTGAGGCGTTCGTTGATCAGTGTGACCTGCAGGAAGCCGGTTTCAGGCGCGTTCAGCCGAAAGGCACGGGCCGACCGGGCTACGATCCTGCGGATCTGCTGAAGCTCTACATTTATGGATATGTCAATCGGGTGCGCTCCAGCCGGCGGCT
>JBLMWR010000157.1:0-8961 GCA_050257335.1 Deltaproteobacteria bacterium
CGACTGCGAATCCGTCGCGGAACTTCGCCTCGACCAGCGCCGCTTCACCGACCCGCAGCGGCCGGCCGTCAAACCAGCACGCCAACTGCGCCAGGATCAGGAGGCCGGGAACGGCGGTCAGGGCCAGGGGGCGCAACAGCGTCCGAAAATAGGACGCGTTGGCCGCCAGAATCCGCCCGACCGCCGTGAAGCTCACCAGCATGTCGTGGCGGAACAGCACCAGCTCGAGCACCCGGGCCGTGAGGCGGTCTCTGGCCCGGCGAACGTCGGCGGGGGAGGAAGTCCAGCGAATGAGGATCAGGAGCAGCACGGAGGTCGCCAGTGCTGCCGCGACCAGCGCCGGCCAGGGCCGCCCGAGCGCCTGCATCAGGCCGTCGACGAGAAAACCGGTAATGGCGTTAACGTGGCTCATACGCCGGGCCCCGATCCGGCCGTCCCATTTCGGATTTCAAAATCATTCAATGTATCCCAGCCCCTGCAGACGTTTGCGAATTTCTTCCTTCCCCTGGGCGCGTTCGGCGTCCGCCGCCGCTTTTTCGAGCAGGTGGACGACGAATTCGTCCACCGAGGAATAACCGGCCGTCTCCGCCGTCTTCTTCAGCCGCACATACAACTCGCGGTCAATTCTAATCTTCGGCTCGAACATGGGAGCCCTTCGTCAATCGGATCTTATGATTCCAGCATTCGTTACCGCATGAACGGGGACCGGCGACGGCCGGAACCGGCTCACAACAGGTTCCGTCCCGTCATCTCCTTTGGCGCGGGGACGCCGAAAACGCCCAGAATCGTGGGGGCCAGGTCTTCCAGCGCCGGATTATCGGCGGCGATGCGACGGTTGCACAAGAGCACCCCCGGCACGACCGCAGAGTCGACGCAATGATCGCCGCTCCAGGCGTCCGTGTTGTCGAGAAAGACTTTCCGCGGAAACCCTCCCAGGACGGTGTCCCAGGACGCGCGGTAATTGGCGTGGTAGGCGACGATCAGATCGGGTCCGTCGGCGGCGTACGGTCCCGAATAGATGTCGCAGGCGCGGTGCACGTGCGCAATGACCGGTTCCCCCGTCTCCGGGTCGCGAACCGCCGTGAGCCGTTCCGCCAGCTCGCGGCCGAGTTTTTCGGCTTCGTCTCCCGGAGAAACCGTTCCGTGGACTTCGCGCCCGCGCACGTTGAGATACAGACCATTGAGCCCCAGGCCGTAGGCCTTCGTGCGAGTCCAATCGACGTCGGCGAACAGGGTGCCGGTGCTCTGGTCGCGGGAATACTTCGGGCGCACGTAGCCGGCGTCCATGAGCCACGAATTCAGATTGAACTGGCGGCGGAAAGAGGTGAATCCGTGATCGGACATGACGATCAGCAAGGTCCGTTGGTCAACCGTCGCCAGGGCCTGGCCGATCGCCGTGTCGACCTGCCGGTACAGCGACGCGATGAAGTCGCCATGTTCCGCCGCAAGCTCCGCGCTGTAAGAAGGATGCCGCGGGTCGAGGGTCCGCCAGAACACGTGCGAGCTGAGGTCGAGGGTCGAGAAGTAGTAAAAGAAGAATCCGCGCTGGAAGCGGGCCAGCTCGTGCTCGAAAAACCGCATCCGTTCGTTGACGACGAAGCCGGCCTGCTCGCGGTATTCGCCGTTCGAGAGCACGCCGGCCGACAGCGCCTTCGTATCCTCCGCCATTCCCTGTGTGTAAAAGTACCCCAGTTCGCGAACCAGCCGCCGCGAATAATCGGGCGGGGTCGAGATGGGGAGCGCCGGATGGGCCGGGTCGATATTCACCGGCGACACATACAGCGCAAACCCGTTCGCTGCACGTTTCAGAAGGAACCGGCAGATCCCGGCGGCATCGACCAGCCACGGCAGGAGCGAAAATCGAACCGGAATCCACTCGCTCCATTCTCCTTCCGCCAGCACAAAGGCCTGGTCCTGAATGGCGATTTTCGCCAGCGGCCGCTGCGGATCGAGATAGACGGTGAAGGGAATCTCGGCCTGGATCTCGCCGCCGGTGAAGTCGTTCTGGGGACCGGGCAGCGCGCATTCGACCGCCTGATCGCGCACTTCGACGCGCACGATGCGTCCTCCGGCAACGTCATGTGTGCGGGTCGCGGAATCGTCGGTGAAAAAGGTAAAGCTCCCATAACCCCCGAGAAGATCGGGGGTCCCCATCCCCGACAGGGCCAGGGTGTCCCCGGCCGCAGGGGGAAAATTCGCCGGGACGCGCAGCACCGTGCACGGGATTCCCCGCTCTTCCAGATTCGTCCAGAACGTCGGGCCCTTGCGGAGGTTGTTCAGCCGCGCGGACGACAGCGGGATTTTCCATTTTCCCACCGTCAGCGGCGCGCCCCCCGGTTCGGTCCGGCTGGTGGCGTGATAGGGGGTCATGGTCTGCGGATCCCGCGCCAGAAAATCGAAGATCCCGTGACCGCCGGGATTCGTCCCCGAGATGAAATTCGACCAGGCGACGGGGCTTTGAGGCGGGTCGCTCGACCGCAGCCGCCGGAACGAGCCGGTCTCGATCAGGCGCTGGCAGTGGGGCATCCGGCCCTCGCCGACGAACCGCTCCAGGAGCCCCGGGTCGAACCCGTCGACCCCCAGCACGATGACGCGATCGACCGTCGCGCCGCCGCTCGAAGCCGGCTCGTTCCGTGCGCAACCTCCCGCCAGCGCCCCGGCGCCGACCGCGCCCAGAAACGTGCGGCGGGTCATGCCGCGTCCGGTCGTCGCGTCATCCAGATTTTGAATTTCTTTCGTCATTCGTCATTCGGATTTCGTCATTTTGCACGACCAGCGGCTTTCCGTCCATATACGCCGGCGCCGGTACTCCGAAAAGATCGAGAATCGTCGGCGCCAGATCGACGATGGAGCAGGACGTTGCGGCCAGCTTGCGACTGCAGAACAGCACCCCCGGCACCGCCGCCGGGTCGACGCAATGGTCTCCGCTCCACCGCCGCGCGTTGTCCGAAAGGACCGGTCCGTCGGTGCGGCCGACGGCCGTCTCCCAACTGGCACGATATCCCGGATGATAGCCGATGACCAGATCAGGACCGTTGGCCACGTAAGGGCCGGCATAGGCCTTTTGTGAATCGTACACCTCGCGGATTGCCGGCCGGCCCTCGCGGACGGGGTCGGTCAGCCGCCGCAGTTTGGCGGCGATCTCGGCGCGAAGCGCCGCGGCTTCCGCCCCTTCAGCGACAATTCCACGGGCTTCGCGCCCCTTCTGGTTGAGGTACAGCCCCGCCAGCCCGAAGGCGTACGCGCGAGTCCGGCTCCAGTCGACCCCCGCCAGATAGTCATCCCCTGCCGCCCCCGCTTCCAGGACGAGATACCCTTCTTCGCGCAACCAGGCGTTCAGGTGCACGCCCCGCGAAAAGTCGCAGAACCCGTGGTCTGAAAGAACCAGCAGGACGGTCTTCCCGTCAATCGCCTGGCGAACCCGCCCGACAAGCGCGTCCATCCGCTCATACATCGCGTCGATGACGTTTGCGTGCCGGGCTTCGTCGGGCGACGGGCGGCAGGGGTGTCCTGGAGAATTGAACCGGTAGAACATGTGCTGGATTCGATCGGAGGCGTCGAACACGCACGCGCACACCCCCCGTTTCGTGCGCTGCAGCGCCTCGAAGAACATCGCCTCCCGCTCCGCATGAATCGAATACGTCTGTTCCAGAAAGCCGTCTTCGTCGATGGCGCCCGTGTTCAGCGCCCAGGTATCTTCCGCCAGCCCCAGGGTGGCGAAGGAATCGTGCAGTTTGGCAAGGTACATCGAGTAGTACAGCGGGTGCGAGATGGGGAGCGCCGGGCGCTCGGGATCGATGTTGACCGGCGTCACGTACAACCGCACGTGCCCGGCGATCTGCTCCAGTCGGAAGCGGCAAATGCCCCGCACGCTCGAAAACAGCCCCGCGCGAAAGGTCAGCCGCACCCACGGCGAATACTCCCGCACTTTCAGAGAGAACACCTGCCCGCACAGCCGCAGCTCGGCCCGCGCGCGGCGGTCATCGAGAGCGAGCGTGAACGGGATTTTCAGATCGGCGGGAGACCGGCCGGGAATGTTCGGGGGACCGGAAAGCTCGGAATTGATGCGGTTCCCCGAGCGCGTCACGTGGACCCGCACGCCCCCGGCGGAATTCACGCATTCCACGGGATCGGTCGAATACAGCGTGTACGACCCCTGCGTGCCGCGCAGGTCCGGCGTGCACATCGCCGACAGCGACAGCCCGTGGAAGCGTTCCGGCGGAAAGGTGATCGGCACGCGCAGAATGGTGCTGAATACGCCGTATTCGCCGAGGATCTTCCAGAACGGCTGGCTCTTTCGCAGCATTCGCACCGGACCGCGGGAAAGGCCGAGGGCTGCCAGCCAGCTCCACCGGCCGGCGCTCGTCACGCGGGCGCTCGAGAGTTCGGGAAGGTACGTCCGCAAGTCGCGGTTCAGAAAATCGAAGATGTTGTGCTTGCCCGGGTTGACGCCCGTCAGAAACGTCGACCAGGCCACCGGCGAGATCGGGGGAAGCGTCGTGCCCAGCTCGCAGAACGTTCCCTCCTCGGCCAGTTTCTTGAAATTCGGAAGCCGGCCGGCATCGATGAGCGCCCGGGCGCGCTTCGGGTCGAGGCCATCCAGCCCAACGATGACGACCCGATTCGTCTTGCCGCGAATGACGCGCCGCAGGCGCCGCAGCGACACCAGCAGCAGTCGGAACGGCCACGTCAAAAGCGAAAATAAGGCAAGCGCGAGCCCGGCGAGCAGGATGAGAAACGACCCGACAAAGGCGATTCCCGCACCCGGTCCGATATAGGCTATGACAGACAAACGACAAACGTCCGAAGACAGGGAACGACGACGACCACGATGCTTCGATTTCTTCAGTATGGGTCCGCGGCGGAAGGAATCAAGCCCGGTCAGGCCCGGGCCGCTTTTTGACCGCGGGTTTGAACGCAAGTCGCCGGTCGTTCATCAGGCCTTATCAAAGCCGGAGTGGCGGAATGGCACGGAGACAGGACCGAGAACCGGGCCTGATCGACTTCGTCTTCCGGTCAGAATCGGCGCTTACAGTGCGCACGGTCTGACAATTATTGCCGATTCGTCGGCGTGAAACTCATTCTCCCGAGGTTTTCCTGAATCGGAGGAACAAGGGTTTCCTTCCGGGTGTTTCAGAAATCTCAATTGCACGAGGATCCGACGCGGGCAGATCGGATCGGTTGCTACGGTTACGCACCGGCGAAAACACCGGTTCTTGACAGTCTGGCGACATCGGGCGTGCTGTGCGAGCGGGCCTCGACGATCGCGCCCGTGACCCTCGCGGCACACACCAGCCTGTTCACCGCGCTGTATCCTGCCGAGACCGGAGTCTGCACGAATGGGCGGGGGAGGCTCGATGACAGAATTCCAACTCTGGCCACGGAACTTGAAAAGCAAGGGTACGATACGGCGGCCTTTGTCGCGGCGCTGGTGCTCGACGGGAAGTACGGTCTCAATCAGGGATTTCGAACGTATGACGACGATTTCTCCGGTGACGAGGCCTCGCCGGACGTCATGCATCGTCAGCGCAGCGGAGCCGCGGTGGTCGATGCGGCTCTCAAATGGCTGGGATTGTCACGTTCGAAGCCGTTCTTCTGCTGGGTCCATCTGTTCGAACCACATGCCCCGTACCTGCCCTACTCCGAACTCTTCGGCGACGAATTCGCCGGTCGGCCCTACGACGCTGAAATCGCCTATGTCGATCGGCAGGTCGGAAGATTGCTCGATTGGCTCAAGCAGCAGGGGCTCGATTCGAATACGCTCGACATCGAGCCCGATTTCGTTGCCGCGCAAGAACGCCTGCAAGAAGCACGGCAGGCGCTCCAAGAACGGCCGCCGTAGCAAGGCGACGCGGCGTGCCGGCGGGACTCGAAGACGAAATCCGCAAGCTTCTAAACCTCGTTGCGACCGCGTCGCCAAGCCGGACTTCGGCAGAGTTCAAATCGTCCGACAACCAGGCGGGCTCAATGCCGGTCAGTGCAACAGCGAGTGCAGAGGATGGTTTGGCTGATTTGCCGGGCTGAACGTAACTCGTTACGATGACCGGCATAAGCCGGAGTGGCGGAATGGCAGACGCAGCGGATTCAAAATCCGCCGCCCCTGACAGGGCATGTGGGTTCGACTCCCACCTTCGGCACCTTTCCCCGTAACGGCAGTGCGCCGTAGCAGAACTCGTGAGAGTTCTGACTCCAACGGTAATCGGGGCAACGAATTCTCACGAATTCGGCTACCGCGGCGTGAATAATCCGGGCTATGGCACACCGCCCGGCCGCGGGAGGCGCGGGACGAAATTCGGAAACGGCACTCACTGCCCTGCGGCAGCGCCCATCGACGGCGGAAGGTAAATCTTGCCAGCAAAGTTCTCCTGCGACTTCGCAAACTGCTCGTACCGTTGCGTCGTCGCGTGGCTGCTGTGCCCCGTCTGCGACTGCTTCAAGCTGGCCGGGAGTTCGTGGTTGAGGGTGGCGAACGACCGCCGGAAGTCGTGGAGCCTGTAGAAGTGGCACGTGTCGGTGTGCTCGTGATCCCCGGTGCAATCCAACTTGATACCATCGGGGGCGTCGTGCAACTGTTTTGCCGATTCCTCGGCGCGGGATTTGGCCTGCTGAGCTTCAGTCTGCGCGAATCTGTCGCGCGGATGGAGCAGCGCGTTGATTCGAGCCACCTCCGCTTCCAGGGTGTCGAGTTGTGCATACCGCCAGCAAACTGTTGATCTGGTCGATCCCCTCAGCGGTCGTTAGAACATCGAAAGGGTCTACCTCCGGGTGCAATCGCGTCATCAGCGCCAAGGCGTAGCCTACGGGCAACCGGATCTCCATTCCGCGCGGCGTGTAAATTGCCATCAGAATCGGCCGCAATTCTGCGAATCCCCTGGTGCCAAGGTGATTCGACCCCGTGTCTTTGCACTCGGGGCCTTGACGGGGCGCAATGAAAAAGGGAGCGCCGAACCAAGGCCGCTCTCCCAACCTTCGCCAGCGGGGCCGAAGGAACAGCACAAGGCCGACGCCCCCCAGAGGGGGGGCGGGCCAGCGCTGCTTCCTTTGGAAATGAACCTTGCGGTCCAGATTGGCGGTATTTGGGAGAAACAGAACTGACGTTCGCACGTCATTCAATTGTCAGCATGGCCGGGCGTGCCACGACTCTCTGCCCGAAAGTTTCTCCGTCCTGGTCTGCTCTACGGGGCCAACCAACTCGGTCGGCCCGTCCCATGATCGTACCGCCCCTTGAAGCGTCGCATCAACCGTTTCGCACCGGAACGCCTCGGGCTGACGGACCCGTGGAGGCCGCATGGCCAATGTACCGTCACTACCCGGGTGCCCGGAGCACGACGGCGCCGGGACCATCCGAAAGGCGAGCCGAACCGGGGAGCCTGCCGCTCGACTTGCAAGCCCTGGTGGGGCACCCTCGTGATGGGCGGCCAACTCGTCGGCATGCACGTCTCCGGCGACAAAGGCCGAGCCTACGCCGTGCCGGCCGAGCAGGTGACGGCATTTGTGTAGGAGCAATGAGCAAAAGCGGCACGACGGGCGGCTGACCTCACTCCCCAAGATCCCGGCCGATTGGGACGGATGGGACGGTGGCATACTACCCAAGGGGTCGTTCTCGAACGAGAATTAACAACGCCGCTGATCGTCAGCCTGCAGCCAGTTGCGGACCACACCCAGCCGCCAGCGGGAGAGTACGCCGAGCTTCCTGGTCGGACCGGGGAACGTCTTGCGGTGGATCATGCAGTAAATCTGCCGCTTGCTGCAGCCGACGAGGAACGCCACCTCCCCGACGGTCAGGAGAGCATCATCGCCCAGAATCTCGCGGCGCACCGCGAAGGGTGCAGCCCCAGCCCCCCCCGGCGCCCCGGCTCCATTCCCGCGCTCAGTCATGTGTCCGTCAGCCATCTGTGCACCCCCGCGCAAAGCAGCGCATCCCCGATTTGGGAAGCTCTGGGACGTAACCGCCCTCTCAGCGACCGGAGAGAATTTTACGCATGGAAGTCCGCGGCGACCACGTGCATCCGCCTCTGAAACGACCTTCAAACTGACGCCAAACGGGGTCAGATCGGCGCCAAGCTGACGCAAACAGGCATCGGACGATATCGAAATTCCGTAAGCACTTCGGAGGTTTCAAGTTGCCACGCGGCATTTTCCGCGTGCTCGCGCCCAGAGTCGGATGAAAGGGGGGGGCTAAGCGGGATGAACCGTAATTCCTGATTACTTTATATCGACGGCCGCCACTTTGAACTCGCCCGAACGTCTGACACGGAGACGTAAGTGGCAGCTCACAAACGCTCAGCCTGGGATGGCACCGGAAATGCCCCGTCAACAACTCAAAGTTTTCGCGCCAGCCGCTGGAATTCGGCAATGGTCAGGCGAGAACCCGGTGGGGGCAATCGGCCCGCGATCGGCCTTGCCAGAAGGCGGCGCAAGGCATCGACAAGATTTCGGAGCCAAACTCCGGTCGGTTCTAGTTGTCGCTGTATGTTCTCCTGAAAATCGAGCCAGTCTTCCGTCTGCCGCAGGGAACCGACAAACACCACCTTCTTGTTGTCGTCAATGACCTTCCACTGGTCACCAGAAACGTATTCGACGGCGATCAGCCGCGAACGCGATACTGACTTCCAGGCTGCGGACCGCTTTGCCAAAAGGCCGCGTAAAGCACCGAGAAGTTTCCAGCGACGCCTTCTGGCCGGAACCGGTCGCCGTTGGACATTCTCTTGAAGATCCAGCCACTCTTCGGCCTCCCGCATCGTGCCGACAAACACCACGTTTTTATTTTCGTCAACGACCTTCCATTGGTCGCCAGAAATGAATTCGACGTGAAACATGGACGGTTCGTGCGCAAGTGGAAACAGAGGGTCAACTCCTTTCCCCTACGACAAGATTCCACCTGTGCGGGCCTAATTCGATTCTGGCCAGACTGGGAAGGACGCCAAGATCGGGGTCTTTCCGCATCGTTATGTCGGGGAA
>JBLMWR010000158.1:0-8457 GCA_050257335.1 Deltaproteobacteria bacterium
GTAGACAATAATCAAGTCGTGGTCAGTGTCGCGTACGAGTTGCAGCGGCCCAACACCATTTGGAGGCGTTCGATACGCTTGCCGCTGCGGCTCGCGAATCGTGGCGCCCATTTCGCTGCGCATTAATCTTTGCCCCCGACCACGGCGCGCACGTCGATCCCACTACGGGGCATGGAGATCATGGCGAGAATTCTCCGGAAGACATGCATGTTTTCCATTGCTTCGGGCTGCAGCCAGGTTTGCACCGGGCCCTGATCGAAGCTTGACTGGGATTCACACATCCACAGGCCAGCGGTAGACTATGCTGCGCCGATAGTGAATGAAATTCGATGCCCGCCGGATTCAAGGCTGGGAGGGACCGATCGTGGTGATCGCCAAGAAGATGAACGATCGCTTGCGTTGGGCCGTGCCCCTTCTCGCGGCCGCCTGGTTCGTACCGACGCTCAGTGCGCAGCAATTCGCCGACGATGAAGCGCCACCGGTCATTAAAGACCGGGTCCCGGGACTGGTCGCCGCACCGGCGCGCAGCCAATTGGAGGAACTCCTGTCGAGGAAGATCGCGTATGTGGAGGGCATTAGTGGGCTCACCGACGACCAGAAGAAGAAACTGGAACTGGCCGGACACGGTGACATCAACCACCTCCTGGATCGCATCGAGGATCTGAGAACAAAGGCACAATCCGGGCGGATCAACGTCCCGTTCGACGATCTGGGGCGAGAGAACGAATCGCTGAAGCGCCTGCTAATCACCGGGCCGTTCGACAAGCTTTCGTTGTTTGGCAAGACTCAGCGACGACTTCTGACGGCGGAGCAATTGACAAAGCTTGACGCGGACGGAAAACTCTTCTCTTCGGCGTGGATGGCCGATTTCGGCGAGGCCCAGGATCTGTCCCGACAGCACAATCGTCCGCTGCTGGTTCATTTCCACGCAGATTGGGCTGCGCCGTGCTGGCAGATGAAGGATGTCTTACACAAGCCCAAGGTGATCCAACTCCTGCACGATCACTTTGTCCCCGTCTTCATCGATGTGGACCATGAGGATGCAAAGCGGGTGATGCGCCAATACGGGATCAGTTCGGTCCCCACCGATCTGATTCTCAGCCCCGAAGGCGTCGTCGTCGGCCGTTCACAAGGCGCGAAAACCGAGCATGCGGTAGTGGACCTGCTCCAATCCATTGCCGGCGCGGCAAGGCAGCCCACGCAGAATCCTGGCACGTCGGGCGACCAGCTCCCGAAGGACCAGCCCCAGCCGTTAACGGCCCCGTTCGACGAAGGGAGGGCCAAAGCCGCGCAAGGGGCGTGGGCCAAGTCCCTGGGGAAGTCGAGCCCGTTAGAGAAAAACTCAATCGGGATGGAACTGGTCTTGATTCCGCCGGGAAAGTTCTTAATCGGAAGCCCTGAGGACGAAAAGGATCGCGAGACCAACGAAGGGCGGGTGGATGTCACATTGACGACGGCATTCTATCTGGGAAAAACCGAGGTGACACAGGCGCAGTGGCTGGCCGTGATGGGGACCACTCCGTGGCGCGGGCACAAATCCTTTAAGGGGGATGGAGCCGAGTCCATGCGGGAGGGAGATGCTTATCCCGTCACGTTTGTCAGTTGGGATGATGCGCAGGCCTTCTGCAGGGAATTGAGTAACAAGGAAAAGAGGGAATTTCGGTTGCCGACGGAGGCAGAATGGGAGTACGCCTGCCGTGCGGGGACGACGACGCGGTTCAGCTTCGGCAAGGAAGAGGTGGTGAGGCGCCAGGTTGGCCCAAACAAAGTGCTGCTGGATGATTATGCATGGTGGGGAAAAACTCTCGGCGACGGCGTTGACGAAAAAATGTACGAGCACGAGGTGGGGCTGAAGAAACCGAATCCGTTTGGACTATTTGACATGCACGGAAACGTGGGCGAGTGGTGTGCCGACTGGTACGCGACGTATCCGAAGGCGCCACAAGTTGACCCGATCGGACCGTTGACAGGTTCTTATCGGGTATACCGGGGGGGTGACTGGTTCGCCGACAATGCTAAGTACTGCCGATCGGCGAGCCGCGGCTGGGCTGCCCCGTCTTCCCGCCAGTTCATCTCCTGCGGTTTTCGCGTGGCCTGCAGTGCCGCCCGGTAGAGTCCAGTCGAGGAGTGGGGCGGGAGGCGGGCAACGAACGACCTCGTGATCGAGTGTTTGGCATTCATTCCGACAGGGGCTCTGACTGCTCCGCCGCGCGGCGGGGGCAGAGAGAGGAAATTCCACTGAGTACCGGTCCAATAGCACGTCTGTACCGCAGTCTGATCCTCGACCCCATTTGAGTCCGCAGACGATGGCGTTCGAACCGATCAATATCTTCTCGCGGCGGATCGACGTCCGCGGTGTAATTGCGGCGCTGCGAAACGTCGCCGGGCAGGTCACGGTGGAGGGACCGGAAGACGACTGGCAGCGGCTGACCGTGCTCGGCCGCAAGCGGCTGCTTAGAAAGCCCGCGCGGCTGGTAGTCGGTCATGACCGCGAATTCTACGACGGCCCGAACTGGTCCACCCAGATTCTTGGGATGTCCAATTACTTCGCTGGATTTCCCGACGCGCCCCGCAAACAGGACGTTCTGCGCGCCATCCGCAGCTTCCAATTCATTCTCGCGTTTCCCGAATGTGACCTCGACATCGACGGCGACGACGAACGCATCGCCTGGGTCCACGCGATCTGCAAGCATCTCGACGGGGTCCTCTTCACTCCATCTTCGCTACGGGATGCGTCGGGACGAATCCTGATCGGCGCAGGTGGGGAATCTGATCCCGACGCCGTGCTGCCCGCGATTCCCGAAATGACGAATGATGCCGCCCCTGCCGTGAACTCGAATGCGTCGGAGGATGATGCGGACGACGACCTCGAACCACCGGCTGCGGCGCGTGTTGCCCGCCGCGCGATGGTGCTGGCCGCCGTGTCAAATCGTGGAATGATCGAACGTGAGCGAGAAACATTCGACCGGCCGGACGAGATCCGCGAGCTCATGCTCCAGTGGATCGAAGCCTCCGGAATTGCCGGCGAGTTGGAACCCGAGGAATGGAAAGCGTTACAGAGGCCGGTTGGAACGCTTGATCCTCAGTCGGCAGTCAACGCCGTTTGGCGATTGGAGGGGCTCGGGATCCTGTTGTGGTCGCTGGGTCGTTACTCGCCGCCCCCGGACGACGAACTGGTTACGCCACGTGATTTATTCGATGCCGTTTCGATGGGCGACGCAGATGCCTCCCGAACGTTAATCGAAACAGCCGCGTTCCGTCCGCCTGCCGAGATTTCCGCAATGGCGACGCATCAACTGATGTTCCATTGGCGGCTGCGTGACTTCTCGCTGCGTCCTGTGGCGATGGACTTCGTCGAGTTCTCGAAGCGGTCATGGATCGGGGAATTCGACGTGACCGGATTCAGCATCGCCAAGGGCGACCTGGCCCTGGGAGGAAAACCGATTGCCGAAGCCGATCCGGATTTGATCAATGCGTGCCAGAGCGCGGCACAAGAGCGGCACCTTGCGATCAACTGGCTGTCGGGATACAGCCACCTTTATTCGGAGACCCGGACGAGCACGTAATTCTCGTTTCTTGCGCTCGGAGTCTTGGGCTTCGGTCTCGGTTGGGAGCAGGCACGAGGCTCGCATGTGTTCGACGGCTATATGCCATTTGGATGCGACGGCTCGCGGGTCGAATGCCCGCGGAGCTTGGTGCCACCCACTATCATCTTGTGGTGCAGGCGTCGCGCCTGCGCGATTGCATTTCAAGACAATTCGTCTTATCCTCGGGTGATGTGTGAATTGACGGCTGTCACTCGTTCCCGATCTCCGGAGCATCCACTCATGCCCACTTCGCGTCCTGCGTGCTGGGGAGTTTTCGCGGCCATTGTTTCGCTCCTGGTGGGGATCGTCACGTTCGCCCTGCGACTGCCGGGGGTGCGCGCTGACGATACCGCGGACGACGCAGAAAAACAGGAGGCGCAAGCGCGAAAGGAGCGTTACACCAACTGGATGCGGACGTACGCCGAAGGAACCCGCATCCGGCTTCCAGCCAAGAAGGATGGTGACGAGGAACAAATGGGGGAACTCGTTCCCAATCCTGTTTTCCGATACTCAGATGAAGAACGGTTGATTCCCGACGCGACGCTGTGGGTCTGGACTCATGATTCCCGGCCCGTCGCCTTTCAAAAAGTTGAAGGGAACAATTACGGGGGCGGACGGCAATGGACGATTTGTTTCGCTTCGCTCTCGGAGGGCCTTATCGACGTGGATTGGCCGACGGGCCGGAAGTATTCGGCGCGCAAACCGGGGGTCGCATTCAATCCCATTCCCGGAGCCGGAGCCCCCGCCGATAATCCCCGCGGCCGCACAGCACAGCTCAAATCACTCAAAGAGCAGTTTACCGGACGGCTCAACGTTAATGAGGACGGTACCAGGGGAGCGCAGACGCGGACGATGGCCAAACCGATCTTTGAGTACTCCCATCCGAAGACGAAACTCCCCCTGGGTGCCATTTTCGGAATGACTTCCACGGGGACGAATCCCGACCTGCTGCTCTTGATCGAAGCGCGACAGGACGGCGAGGGAAACCTGCGCTGGGAGTATGCCCTAGCGAGGATGACTTCGGCCTCGCTTCGCGTCCGGCTGGAAGAGGGCGAAGTCTGGGCCGAAAACGCCGTCCCAAGCGGTGCGTACGATAACTGGACATTCTATTTCATGCCGCGCGATTTTCAGTGATCGCCCCGTCGTCGCCACGGTCGCACCCGCCTGCGCTCAAAGTCGAATAATTCACGGAAGTGTTGCCCACTCTGTTGTGCAGGTCCGGATGCGTCTTCGTCCTTACGCTGCGGCCGGCTGTTCGTATGATTGGCATTCATTTCGACAGCCCGGCTCGATCACGTGCAAAAATTCGTCAAAAAGTTAGACCCGGGTTGTCTGCCCTGGGAATACCGACAATGCCCCTGTGCCAGCCCCGGAGAGATCCTCATGCAAGACGATATCTTGGCCCTGTTCGCGTATGATCGCTGGGCCAACTGCAAGGTCCTCGACGCCTGCCACAAGCTGACCACGGAACAATTCGTCGCGGAGCCTGTTCCCGGCTGGTCGTCGGTGCGTTCGACCGTTTATCACATCGCTCTGGCGACCGAGTTCAACCTGCGTACACTGGCAGGCGACGCGCACGATCCCATGCCGACCGAGGCCGACCTGATCACGGTGGACGACGCGGTTCAGTTGCTGGAACGTGCATACCGCCGTTTCGAGGAATTGCGTCCCGCGTTCACGCCGGAGCGGCTCAACAGCCTGCTGACACTGCGCGCGGTCGGCCGCACTTTTACCCTGCCGCGGTGGGCGATGCTGCGCCACATTGTTAATCACGCGACCTACCACCGCGGTCAGGTCGCCTCCAAGCTCAAACGGTTCGGGATCGAACAACCGAACACGGACTTCTTCTTTTGGGTGATCGAACAGGTTCCCCAAAAGGCATAAACCGCAACCGGGGATGCTACACTCCTGCCGGGACTCCCGCTCGAAGACTTGGGACGGGGACTGCGTGACTGACGGCTCGTTCGGAAGTTACAGCGCAGGTTCGATTTCCCGGCATGAACGACAATCAGCGGGCCGATGCGGACGGTGGCCCTGCGGAAGCATCCAGTCCCCGCGCCAGTGACAACAGTGTCGGTTATGCAGCGGCACGTTTCGAAGCGAGCCGGAGGAAGACGAAGAGGTTTTCACCGGTAGCGGGCTGTCAGTGGGCGCGCAAAACCGGCCACACGGGGCGCATTGAAAACCGGCCATTTTGAGAGCGGCGAAGTTCGTCGTAGGAATCCGTCAACATTTTCTCTGTTGACGGAGACCTCCTGTGGCGAACCGACTCGAAATGGCGATGATTCAGGCAATTCTACAGCTACATGCGTCAGGACTGTCGCGCCGCGCGATCGCGCGGCGACTGGGTGTGCACCGCGATACGGTTGCGCGATTGCTACGACAGTCACAATCGGAACCAAAACCGGCCAGCGCGCCCTCCGGCTCCGACGTCGGAATGCGCATTGCAACCGACACGCCCCCACCCCCAGAGCCGGCGATCTTACGACCGGCGCCCCCCGGTCATACCGGCCAGCCCAGCGCCTGCGAGCCGTTCCGGGATCTGATCCTGGCCAAGCTGGAACAGGAACTGAGCGCCCAGCGGATCTTTCAGGATCTCTCGGCTGACCACAACTATGGCGGCAGTTACTACAGCGTGCGGCGCTTCGTCCAGAAACTGCAAGCCAAGCTTCCCTGGCCCATGCGACGACTGGAATGTGCTCCCGGCTTCGAAGCCCAGGTGGACTATGGCAGCGGCGCTCCCGTGACGGGTGTGGACGGCAAGCGTCGTAAGACACATGTGTTTCGGATCGTACTCAGCCATTCCCGCAAGGCCTACAGCGAGGCGTCATTCCGGCAGACGACCGACGACTTCATCGGCGCACTGGAGAATGCCTTCTGGAGTTTCGGCGGTGTGCCGCAGACGATCGTCATCGACAATCTGAAAGCCGCCGTCAAGCACCCCGACTGGTACGACCCCGAGCTGCAGCCGAAGCTGCGAACATTCTGCGAGCATTACCACACGGCGATCCTACCGACCCGGCCCTACACGCCGCGGCACAAGGGAAAAGTGGAACGCGGAATCGGCTACGTCAAAGCCAACGGACTGAAGGCCCGCACGTTCGACAGCCTGAAAGCCGAGAACCGGCATCTGGCCGATTGGGAACGGTCGGTCGCCGACACGCGGATCCACGGCACCACCCAACAGCAGGTCCAGCGCCTGTTCGAGGAAGCGGAACGCCCCGCTTTGCAACCGTTGCCGCGCGAGCGGTTCGTCTCCTTCCAGGAAGCCCAGCGAATCGTCAACCGCGACGGCCACATCGAGGTCGCCAAGGCGTATTACTCGGTCCCTCCGGAATATCTGGGACACACCGTCTGGGTCCGTTGGGATGCACGAGTCGTGCGGGTGTTCAACCAGCGCTGGCAAGAGATCGCCGTGCATGTGCGGCACGAGCAGGGACGGTTCAGCACGCAAGGCGCGCACCTGGCGCCGGAGAAGATCAGCGGTCTGGAGCGTGGCGCGCGGGGACTGATGAACCGCGTCCGTCTGATCGGCTCCGACACGGAGGCCTGGGCCGAGGCGATGCTGACGGCCCGCGGCATCGAAGGCACGCGGGTGTTGATGGGACTGCTGGCGCTGACCAAGAGACACTCCAGCGCCGTGCTGCAGCAGGCTTGCAAAACGGCTCTCTCGCACGGGGAATTCCGATTGCGCGCGCTCCGCGCCCTGATCGCCCGCCCGCCCCAGACCGTGCAGGCCACCTTGCCGTTTCTGGACGAGCACGCGCTGATCCGCCCGCTCGAAGATTACGCGCGGGTCGTCGCCGCGGCCGCGGCGAGAAAGCCGCACGACCAGGGCGCGCCCATCGGCGATGTGCAGGTGGGTTTTAAGAGGCAGAACCGGGCAAATGAATGTGCCACCCATAAACACAAAAGCCCCGGCGGTGACGACCGCCAGGGCTCGCGGGACATTCACCCGCCCGGATCCGGATATTCCTCGCCAGGGTGCTCCCCAGCAGAGCCTGGTTCCGCTTCTCCGGACAGTTCCAGTTTACGTTCCCCGTCACCCCCGTTACCAGGAGAATCTTGCGATGAATGACCGTTTGCAATCACAACTCAGAACCCTGCGTCTGTCCGGCCTGGCCCGCACGCTCGATGTGAGGCTGCAGGAAGCTTCCGGCAATCAGCTCTCGCATGCCGAGTTCCTGGAACTGATTCTGCAGGACGAGTTGCTCGTCCGGCACGAGCGATTCCTCAACCGCCGCGTGACGGGAGCCCAGTTCCGCGAATTGAAAGCGCTCGACGAGTTCAACTGGGCCTTCAATCCGTCGATCAACCGCCGGCAGATGTTCGATCTGGCGACCTGCCGCTACATCCGCGAGCGGCGGGACGTGCTGTTGTTGGGGCCTCCGGGGGTGGGCAAAAGCTTTTTAGTCCAGGCCCTGGGTTATGAAGCGATCAAGCAGGGGTTCCTCGTCCTGTATCGGTCGATCTTCGATGTCGTGCGCGACTTTCTGCAGGACGAAGCCTTCGCCGGCCAGGACAAAGTCCTGGCCCGTTACCTCAAGCCGGACCTGTTGATCATCGACGACATGGGAATGAAGAACCTGCCCAAGCAGTCGGGCGAGTACCTGTTCGAGATCGTGATGCGACGCTACGAAACGCGGTCGACGATCATGACCAGCAATCGGCCACTGGAGGACTGGGGCAAGCTGGTCGGCGACGTGGCCAGCGCGACGGCGATCCTGGACCGATTCCTGCACCACGCCGAGACAATCTCGATTACAGGTCGCAGCTACCGGTTGCAGCGTCCCGGAACACCACCAACGTCGGAGCCCGATTCGGGAGCGACTGGACCCGACATTCAATCGCCACCTACGGCGAACGATTC
>JBLMWR010000159.1:0-3518 GCA_050257335.1 Deltaproteobacteria bacterium
GAGATTGTCGGCGGCGGCGAGTTCTCCTTCGGCAAGGGATTCGTCGCCGCCGTCGAGTTTGCATCCTCGCCGGCGATCGGGACCGGCCGTCTGCGCTGGTTTGTCGGCCCGAAGCTGGGAACTGGGAAATGACCATCCGGCCAATGTAGCCGGGTCACTCCGTGGCCCGGCGCGATCGGCGCCCGCCTTCTGACCCAGAAAGCGAGGGGCGATCGCTGAGGACATGCTGCGGGGCGCAGCGGAAGTCGGCACATTGTTCTTCGATCGGATTACCAACAGGATTTTCCAAACAGGAGCCATCCCATGTCGTTGCGAACAAATGCGCTGGTGTGCGGTGTGATGTGTGGTCTGGTCGGTGTCACGGCCTATTCCACCGGTTATTCGCGGGGTGAAGAGAAAAAGGCCGCACCGCGCATCTACGAACTGCGGACCTACACCACCGAGCCCGGCCGGCTGCCGGCCCTGCACGCCCGCTTCCGCGACCACACCATGAAGCTCTTCGAGAAGCACGGCATGCAGAACGTCATGTACTGGGTGCCGACCGACGAGAAGCTCAAGGACAATACGCTGATCTATGTCCTCTCGCACGCCAGCCTTGAAGCGGCCGAGAAATCGTGGAAGGGCTTCATCAACGACCCCGAATGGATCAAGGCGCGGGACGCCTCGGAGAAAGACGGCAAGATCGTGGCCAAAGTCGAGAAGCATTACATGACGCTCACCGACTATTCGCCGCCGACGAAGTGACCCGGCGCGCTCCCAAGCCGCAGGCGCCCTCGCGGGTGAGGAATTACAGAAAAACCCGTTCGAGTTGTTGACGGCGCACCGCGCGGCGAACGGCATGCGGAGCATGCCTGCTGCGCTGGCGTGAAGGACGCGGCGGGAGTGGGTATGATGGTCGTGGGACATCGCGGCGCGGCCCCCCGGCCCTCCCTTGCCAGGGCGGGGAGACGTCGAGTTGCCTTTTTCCCCGCCCCAGGAGCGGGACCCTATGACGCATCTTCGCACACGATTCATTCCGAACCACACGCCGTGCGGCCGGACGCGGCGCGAGTTTTTATGGCAGGTCGGAGGGGGCTTTGCCGGCCTCGCGCTGATCGACCTGTTGTCGCGCGACGGGTTCTTCGAGAACAAAGCGGCCGCCGCCGGTGAGAATGCGGCTGCCGCCGAGGCGCGCTATCCCCTGGCCCCCAAGCCGCCCCACTTTCCGGCGCGGGCCAAACGGGCCGTGTTTCTCTTTATGAACGGCGGTCCCAGCCAGGTCGATACGTTCGATCCCAAGCCCGAGCTCAAGAAATTCGACGGAACGCCGTACAAACCGGCGCCGGGGCTGCAGGTCGGTTCCAACGGTCGGCCGGTCGGCCATCTCATGGCCTCGCCGTTCGAGTTCCCCAAGCACGGCGAATCGGGCCTGGAAATCAGCAGCCTCTATCCTCATCTGGCGGAACACGCCGACGACCTGTGCGTGATCCGCTCGATGTACGCCGATACGGCGGCGCACGCCTCGGGCTGTCTGCAGATGAACACCGGGAACGTAACCATCGGCAAGCCGTCGCTGGGGTCGTGGCTGAGCTACGGGCTGGGATCGGAAACCGACACGCTCCCGTGCTTCGTGGTAATGACCGATCCGCGGGGCGGGCCCATCGGGAGCGCGTCGAACTGGACGACCGGTTACATGCCCGCCGCCTACCAGGGAACGCTGTTCCGCAGCAGCGGCTCGCCCCTGCTCGATCTGGCGACTCCCGAAGGGGTGGGCAAACGGACGCAGCGCGAGTCGCTCGATCTCCTGGCGCGGCTCAACCGCGAGCATTTGCGCGAGCGTCCGGCGGAATCGGAGCTGGCGGCCCGCATCTATACGTATGAGCTGGCGTACCAGATGCAGACCGCGGCGGCCGAGGTGGTGGACGTCGAGCGCGAAGACCCGCAGACCCGCCGCCTGTACGGGCTCGACGAGAAGCTGACGGCCGATTTCGGACGCAAATGCCTGATCACCCGGCGGCTGCTCGAGCGGGGAGTGCGGTTCGTGCAGCTCTACTCCGGGGGCGGACACATCGAAGACACCTGGGATGGGCACACCAACTGCATCGCCAACCATAAGCTGCACGCCGGTGAAACCGACCGGCCGATCGCCGCACTCATCACGGACCTCAAGCGCACCGGCCTGTGGGAGGACACGCTGCTGATCTGGGGGGGCGAATTCGGACGCACGCCGACCAGCGAAGGACTGGGGAAACCGGGGCGCGACCACGACTGGTACGGTTTTTCGATGTGGCTTGCCGGGGGAGGCGTCAAAGGGGGTCAGGCGATCGGGGCGACCGACGATCTGGGCTTTCGGGCCGTTGACGGGCGGTGCCATGTTTCCGACCTGCATGCCACGATCCTGCACCTGATGGGGCTCGATCACAAGACGCTGAGCTTCTTTTATCAGGGGCTCGATCAGCGCCTGACGGGGGTGGAAGGGAATCGGCGGGTCATCGAAAAGGCGCTGCTGTAAAATGCTCAACGTCGGTCTCATCGGTCTCGGGCCGGAGTGGGAAAACCGCTATCGGCCGGCGCTGGCGAAACTGCAAAAGCGGCTCAAAGTGCGGTGCGTTTATACTCCGGTCGTCACGCATGCCGAACAGGTCTCCGCCGAGCTCGACTGCGACGTCGCGCCCGGCCTTCTGGCGCTGATCGAGCGCGAAGACGTGCAGGCGCTGCTGGTGCTCGATGCGGCCTGGTACCTCGGAGTGCCGGCGCAGCTCGCGTGCCGCGCCGGAAAGCCCGCCTTTCTCGCCGGCCGTTTCGTCCATCGGCTTCCCGTCGCCGATCATCTTCTGCTCCGGGCCGCCCAGACCGGGGTGACGCTGATGCCCGACTTTGGCCATCGCTACACCCCCGCCACGTCGCGGCTGCGCGAACTGATCGCCACGCGCCTGGGACGGCCGCTCGCCGTCGTCGCCGACGTTGCCGCGCCGGTGGATTCGCCGGCGGTGGATCGCGAAACGCTGGCGGCGGCGCTCGACTGGTGCTCGAACCTCGTCGGGGCGGCTCCGGCGCTCGTCCGTGCCGAATCTGCCGGCGCCGGGATTCCCGCTGCGGCGCCCCCCCTTGCCGGGAAGGGCCCGCTGCAATTGCACGTCGAGTTCCGGCGGCGCGCGTCCGGTGGCGAGCCGGCCTCCGCCCGCATCCGGCTCAACGAGCCGGCCCGCACCGCCGCGCCGCCGGACGATGTGGAAGCACGGTCCCTGAATCTGCGCGCCCGAGTGGAGTGCGTGCGCGGCGCGGCCCTGATCGAAGGCCCGCGAGGGATCACCTGGGAATCCGGCCGAGAAAAACTCGCCGAATCGCTCGCCGCGGACCGCCCCGACGTCGAAGTCATGCTCGACCATTTTTCCCGCCGCGTCGTCGGAGGCCTGATCCCCGTTCCCACTCTGGAAGACCTGTGCCGCGCCTACCAGCTCGTCGACGTGGCCCTGGACGGCGGTCGCAGCCCGTCATCGACGCCCGATCGCGCGGCCCCGTAGGGCATCGGTATCTAC
>JBLMWR010000160.1:0-3985 GCA_050257335.1 Deltaproteobacteria bacterium
CTTGTGGCGGTTCTGCTGTCGGTGAAACACCTCCAGGCAATGCGTCCCACGACAAGCTCAGCCGGCCGAGCTCGCTCCGGCCGTCGACGTGATCCGTCGGCCTCGGTCCCAGGCAGCTCACATCCTCGACATGGCTGCCGTGGTTGCCGTCGCCACAGGACAGGCTGAGCCAGCCCATGTCGTCGCCATGGCGGGTGAAACGCGGCGGCGCCGTCCCCGCGCGGTCGATCGGCGCGGGACAAGTGCCCGGACTCCCCTGACTCCGCCACGACCGCGAGGCCTTGTCGAGCAGAACGCCAAGCCCTCCTCTGGATGGTCCCGCCAGCGCCCGTCTGCCGACCCTCAAACAGGTTTCGTGTCCCGAGCACATCGACATTTCGTCCAGTCCTGTGAACTGGACCTGCCCTTTCCCACTTTGTTCATAGTCGTGCGCGAAGCTCATCAGGTTGGTGGACGACGTATGGTCGATCAACGTGACGTCGTCGCCGACGTGGAAGTACACGGTCGTCGCTTGATCGGGAATACGAGCCAGCTCGCGGTTGAGATGCAGGGTATTGAACGACACCAGCGGCCTTCCAAAATACACGTGGAACTGGTTGTCCACGAGCTCGCGATGCGTGACCGGGTTGCGAAACAGGTCTGCGAAGCGCGCGAGCGTTCGCGCGACCCCATTGCCGGAGGCCGGCGACGCGCCTGTCGCGAGCCGCGCGGCGGGCCACGCAAAGGACACGTTCAGCACGAGTTCGAGCGCCATTCCCGAAATGATCCCCAGCAACAGGTCGGTGCTCACCGTCACGATCACGGTCGTGCAGAAGACCAGTAACTGCTCTGAACCGACGTGGGCGACGTGCCGCCAGACCCTGGGCCGGCACAGTTTGTACCCGATGAAGACGACGATCGCTGCCAGAGCACTGAGCGGAATCAGATTGATGATCTGCTTGCCGAGGAACAGATACATGAGCAGGAAGATGGCGTTGTAGAAATTGGCCCACAGGGTCTTGCCGCCGGTCACGATGCACGTCGTGCTTTTCACTCCGCCGGGGATGATCGTCAGCCCGCCGGCCACGCTCGAAAGGATGTTGGAGACGCCCATCGCCAGCAGCGTGCGGTCGGGAGAGCTCTTGCGTTTCCATGGGTCGATCTTGTCGATGCCGGCGATCGTCGCCAGCGATTCGACGCCGTCGATCAGCGTCAGGGTGAGCACGGTCGTGAATACCAGCCACCACAGGGAACGATCGGCGAACAGGCCGGCGAAGTGAGGAAACTTCATGCTGTCCTTCAGCAGGTTGTCAGGGATGTGCAGCATGTGCGTGGGATCGAGTCGCACGAGCTGCGCCAGCACGAGGCCGACGAGCACCACTGTCAAGGGCGGTGGAACGACCTTTGTCCAACGGGCCTTCGCTGCGGACAAAGCCACAGTCAAACCGAGGCACACCACCCCAATCAACGCCACGCGAGGGTCCATTTGCATCAGTTGCCTGGGAATCTCTGCGATAATCCCCCAGAACTCATGCGACTCGAACTTATTGCCGATCAGTTCGGGAAACTCCTTGGCGATAATCAAAAGCCCGATGGCAGCCAGCATGCCTTCCACAACCGTCGGCGAGAACCATGCGCTGAACCGGGCGACTTTCAGCCGGCTGAGGATGATCTGCACACAGCCGGCCATGCCAATCACGCACAATAGCAGCGGATATCCGACTTCGCGGTCGCCTCTGCCGAGGGCCGTCATGGCGACGAACAGCACCGGCGCCAGCCCCGCCGCCGGTCCGCTGATCGTAACAAACGAGCCGCCGAGAAACGGGTAAATCAGCCCGGCAATGATGGCCGAAACGAGCCCTGCCACGGGCGGCGCCCCCGAGGCAATCGCGATCCCCAACGAGAAGGGGAGCGAAACCAGCGAGACGAGCAGCCCCGCCAGCATATCGCTGCGCCAGTGTTTCAAACCCGCCACGCCGTTTTGCGGTTTTACTTCGGTCACTGCGGCTTCCTGAGCAAGAGACTTCTGAGCGTGCATCGTCGTGCCCTTCCTGTCGCATTCACGAATCAGATTTCAACCGCACGTGCAATTCTTCTCCGATGATGTCGCAATGGGAATACGGCTTTCGATGAGCCTGTGAGTCAGCATTCATGTCAGGTGTACGAACGATTAATGCGTATTCTCACATCAGCTATTTGCTGACACGGGGGGCGCGATTACGAATCTGGCGTGGTGCATTTCATCACGCCGTGTTAGCCTGACATCGTTACCACATCGGCAAATAACCACGCGCCGGGACGTCGCGAAGCAGAACCGTCAACGCTGGTCCGGCACCGTGCGACCGACGGACTTTCCGTCGCATCATGCCACGCCGTTTACGGCACTACGGTGCTCCTGGAATTATTACTTTTCCGAAAGATCATTGAGCGCATCTGCAGACGAAGTGAGATTCCGATGATCAAGAGCATCCTGATCGCGTACGACGGGTCGCCGTTTGCAAAGAGAGCATTCGAAGTCGGTCTGGAAATGTCCCGGCTGTGTCAGGCGAAGGCAATCGTGCTCTCCGTCGCCCAGATCCCGGAGCCGGCGACGATATATGAGACCACCGCTTTGCTGGATGAAGCCAACGTGCACTACGAGAAGGACTTCTCCGACCTGCGCGCGGCCGCGAAATCCGCCGGAGTGCCGCTGGAGACACGCGTCGTCATCGGCCACGTGTCCGACCAGATCGTGCAGCAGGCGACGGACGAGCATGCGGACCTGATCGTGATGGGCCACCGGGGCAAAAGCCTCATCGAGCGCTGGCTTCTCGGATCGGTATCCAAGCGAGTGATCACCTATGCGCACTGCTCGGTCCTCGTCGTCCGGTGACTTGCCGCCAAAACAGCGGCAGATCAGAATGGAACGGGCTTGCCGGAGTTTCGCGTTCGCTGATCTTTTCTGGAATGCTGGGGCAAAGTGATGAAGGTCGCCTGTTCCTCCTGCCGGACGACGTTGCAGATTGCCGATGATCTCGCCGGGCAGCGGATCTAGTGTCCCGCGTGTGGTGTGCCGGTGACGGTGCCGGCCCTGGATGACGAGATCGAAACGCTGGAACCGTGGAACGGGTCGGACGAACAGCAACCGGGTATGGTCGATGCTCGCGGAATCCCGGTCGCGGGTGCGGCGGCCTCCGACACCAAGACCTGCCCCATGTGCGGAGCGACGATCAAGGCCGTCGCGCGCAAGTGCCGCTTTTGCGGCGAATCGCTCGCGGGAGGCTCGGGACCGGATGCCCGTCCGGGACACGGCGTCTGGAGGGACGGAAACCGGCTGGTGATGACCAAAGACGCCCAACTGCCGTTTGTCTGCGTAAAAACGAACAGGCCCGCGGACGCCTGGCTGCTGCGCAAGCTCTACTGGCATAATGCCTGGATTTATCTGCTGATTCTGATCAGCATCTGGGCGTACGTGATCGTGGCGCTGATTGTGCGCCAGTCGGCGAAAATCAACGTCGGCCTGTGCCGCGACCAGATCATCCGCCGTCGCTGGACCATCGCCGGCGCGTGGCTGGCGGTCGTGGGAGGAGTGGTGATGATATTCGTCGGGGTGGCCAATTCACAACCGGGGAACGCCGCCTGGGTCGCGAGCGTCGCAGGATTGATCCTGGTCCTGGCCGGCGCCATTGCCGGCGCAACGCTGGCGCGGATCGTGGCGCCGACTCGCATCACGAAACAATACGTGTGGATGAAGGGAATCCATCCAGAGTTCCTCGCTTCATTGCCGGACTTTCCGGGCGAAGCCTGAGCCCCTCTCGCAGTCGATCCCGCCGCCTGCTGTGGCCCGTCTCGCGACCGAGCCGCCGCGTGCGACCGCAGGTCTCCCGCAGATGGGAGATGAGCGGCAGTGCGGGCGGCGGGCTCGGCAGTCCCGCACCAGATTCCAGGACCCCCGCCAAACACAGAGAACCGCGTGCAGATTCCACGGCGTCGGTCACTTCCACGCCGACTTGAGTTCCGTGACCCT
>JBLMWR010000161.1:0-6572 GCA_050257335.1 Deltaproteobacteria bacterium
GAGCGCTTGAAAGACCCGGCTGAGCGAACGCGAATGAAGAAAAACATCCGCGAGGGCATCGACGGCTGGTATAACCACTACACGGCGGTCGGCGGCGACTGGAGCCGGATGCTGATCAACGGCAAAGCAACCTATACCGGTCTCACGATGGACCGGGTCATCGCCGCCCGGACGAAAGGAAAGAATCCGGCCCCCGATCCGTTCGACGTTCTCTTCGACGTACTGCTGCAGGAGAATGGCTCAGTCCCCACCGTATACGCCCATCACACCGACAAGGACATGACGCTGGCGCTCGTGCAGCCGTGGTGCTCGATCGGCTCCGACGGCTCGGCGTACGCAATCGACGGCCCCCTCCGCCGCGGGATGCCTCACCCGCGCAGCTTCGGCACGTTCCCCCGCGTCCTCGGCGTCTACGTCCGCGAGTTGGGCCTCTTGCGCCTGGAAGACGCGGTCCGCAAGATGACCTCGCTCAACGCCGCCAAGCTCGGCATTTCCGACCGCGGCCTGCTGCGCGAAGGGACGTATGCCGACGTCGTGGTCTTCGACCCCGGAAAAATCATCGACCGGGCCACGTACGAAGACCCATTCCAGTACAATGAAGGCATCGTGCACGTGCTCGTCAACGGCCAGCCGGTTCTGGACGCCGGCCAGCATACCGGCACCCGCCCGGGGCGAGCGCTTCGGCACAACCCCTAAACCGACGAATGTAGAAGATACGCTCCGTGTGCCGTTCGCCGTTCCGTTACCCGTACACCACAGGCACGACTTCAAACCGAACATCGATTCGCGTCTGCGGCACGCGGAGCGTGCCTGCTACTTTTCTTGTTCCCACGCTCTGCATGCGAACGCATGATCGGACCACTTTCCCCGGTCATGTGCTTGCTCCTCTGATTCCACTCCCTTAGCATCATTGCCATTCCTCGGCACGAAAATCAATGCGGCGCCAACCCATGCTACTCGAGGCCCGCGGCCTGATCTTTGAAGCGGCAAATCAGCCGCCTGAAGCGCGCGTCAACGCGTTTACGAGCGTGGCGCGGTTGAAGTCGGGGATGCTCATCGCCGGGTTTCAGTCCGGGCCCGCCAAGCACGCCCCCACTTCCACCTTGCGTCTGTACCGATTGGGAGATAACGGCCGGACGTGGGAACCAATCCCGTTCCGGTTTCCGATGGTGCTCGACGGCACACCGGGTTCGCTGTCGTCGGGAGACATCGTCGAGCTTCCCTCCGGACGTCTGCTGCTGACCGGAACCTGGTTTAACCGCAGCGATCCCACGCGGCCTTTGTTCGATCCCCAGACGCAGGGGATTCTCCCCAGCCGACAGATTCTGGCGGTTTCCGACGATGAGGGGAGCACTTGGGGACCATGGGAGGTGCTGCCGACTCCCGGCTTGACCGGCTGCGCGGCCACCGGTCCGACGCTCGCGTGGAGCGACGGGACGGTTGCTCACGCTTTCGAGAGCTACAAGGAATACTCCGATCCGCGTCCGGCCCGGCACGGCGCGTGGCTCCTTGTCTCCCGGGACGGCGGCGAGACGTTTCCCACCCTGCACCTTGTGGCCCAGCATCCCGAACATACCGTTTATTTCTGGGACCAGCGATTGTGCGCCGGAAGGAAACCGGGGGAATACTTTGCCGTCTTCTGGACTCACAATCTGGCCCGGCAGAAGGATCTGAATGTCCATATAAAGCACGGTTCTCTTGGCGAACAGGGGCACCCCTTTTCGAAGATCCGCGAGACGACGATCCGTGGCCAGATCGGCGCCCCCCTGCTGCTTGACGACGGGCGGTTGCTGCTGTTTGTCGTCGATCGCCACCGCCCTGGTACAATGACGCTGTGGTGTTCTCATGACGAAGGACTGACCTGGCCTGAAACCCGGAAACTGATAGTGCACGTCCATGACGAACGGGCGGCGCTCACGCAGCAGGGACCGCAGGTCGACTTCAACGAATACTGGGACGACATGCTCAAATGGAGCTTCGGGCACCCGGCAATCGTCGATCTCAAAAACGGAACGGTGCTGTGCGTCTTCTACGCCGGCACCCCGGGAGCATTAAGCATTCATTGGGCACGGGTTCGGGTCTGATTTCTCGATCCAACGCTCTGCGTCGGAATTCCGACTTTCGTTCGATAGAAGATTGCAGATTCCATCGCCCGCCCGTCGCACGAACGGGAGCCCGAAAGATGCAGATCCGCGAAGCTCGTGTCGATGATGCCGAGGCCATCGCGCGGGTGCACGTCGATTGCTGGCGGACGACCTACGCGCAGATCCTGCCGGCGGAGTACCTGGCCCAGCTTTCCACCGCCGAGCGGGCGGACCACTGGCGACGCTTCCTGTCGGACTCCCGGTCCGCCGAAGTCGTCTATGTCGCCGCCGATCCAGCGGATGGAGTCGTCGGATTTGCTTCCGGTGGGCCGGAGCGCAGCGGCGAGTTGGGATTCTCCGGAGAATTATGGTGCATCTATCTTCTGGAGCGCGCCCAGCGCGCCGGGGTGGGGCGGCGCCTCGTCTCGGCCGTCGCCGGGCGGCTTGCCGAATTGGGGCATGCTTCCATGATGGTGTGGGTCCTCGCCGACAACCCGTCGCGACGCTTTTATGAAGCATTGGGTGGTACGTTCGTCACCGAAAGGGTGATTGTGCTGGGTGGGAAGTCGCTGGTGGAAGTCGCCTATGGGTGGCGCGATCTGCGACCTCTGGTTCAGTAGCATGGGCTTCCAAGCCCGTGCGCGACGGTCGAACCGGCAATCGGGTGAAAGCCGTTCCATCCTCCGTGACCGATCGTTAGGGACGCACGGGCTTGGAAGCCCATGCTACTCCCCTCGGGCCTCGCAACCCCAAATCAGGACACCACCTCGGCGGCAGCCGGTTGACTTCCATCGACCCCTCCCCTAGTGTGGAATGCTCATTACGTCTGCGTCAGAGAAGGCCGGCGGCCGGGCGGCAAGCCGCGGGCCGCGGCCGAGAACACATCCGCGCACTGCATCAGTTGGAAAGGACAGCATCCATGGCGCGCCCCGTGACTCTCTTTACCGGCCAGTGGGCCGATCTTCCCCTTGAAGAAATGTGCAGGAAAGCCAGCGAATGGGGCTACGACGGCCTTGAGCTGGCCTGCTGGGGAGATCATTTCGAAGTCGACAAGGCCCTCTCCGACGACACCTATTGCGCCCGCAAGCGCGAGTTGCTCGAAAAGTACGACTTGCAGCTTTTCGCCATTTCGAACCACCTCGTCGGCCAGGCGGTGCTTGATCCGATCGACGCCCGGCACAAGGCGATTCTTCCCGAATATGTCTGGCGCGACGGCAAGCCCGAGGGGGTCAACCAGCGGGCGGCCGAGGAAATGAAGAACACCGCCAGAGCCGCCAAGAAGCTTGGCGTGAGCGTCGTCAACGGCTTTACCGGGTCGAGCATCTGGCATCTGGTGTACGACTTTCCGCCGGTGCCGCGGGCGATGATAGACGCGGGATACGCGCTTCTGGCCGAGCGCTGGAACCCGATTCTCGACGTATTCCAGGAATGTGGGGTGAAGTTCGCGCTGGAGGTGCACCCGACGGAGATTGCGTTCGACATTTACTCGGCCCAGCGGGCGGTCGACGCGCTCGACGCCCGCGAGGAATTCGGATTCAACTTCGATCCCAGCCATCTCTTGTGGCAGGGAGTCGATCCGGCGGAATTCATCCGCTTCTTTCCCGACCGTATCTACCACGTGCACATGAAGGACGCCAGCGTGACGCTGAACGGCCGCACGGGGATCCTGTCGAGCCACCTGGCGTTCGGCGATCACCGCCGAGGGTGGGACTTCCGCAGCGTCGGGCGGGGCGGTGTGCGGTTCGAAGAGGTGATTCGGGCGCTCAACCAGGCGCGGTACGCCGGTCCTCTGTCAATCGAGTGGGAGGACAGTGGCATGGACCGCGAGGCCGGCGCCCGCGAGGCGTGCCAGTTCGTCAAGAACGTGGACTTCGAGCCCTCGCAACGGGCCTTCGACGCCGCGTTCGGGGACTGAGAATGTAGGTCAGGCTTTCAGCCTGACAGCAGTGCGGCACGCCGCTGTCCCTCTGAGGGAACAGCCCAAAAAATCAGGCACGCCCCGGCCGAAGGCTGCCGCCCCGCGCACTCGTTGAAGCACGCGAACCCGAACGCCTCAACCAGCCCCAATGCCCGCGCCCACGTCAACCCCCCGGTTGGAGCGACCGCCCCGGAAAAGCATATCTATGAGTGTATAACGGCCGAAAAACAACTTTCGCGCGCGGCGAGCCTCCTGTTCGCCGCAACCGCCGCTGGCATCGGCGATTGTGGAAGGCCTCGGACGCTTTCCGCAATCGCTCCGGGGGCTCGAAAAAAATCCAAAAAAAACGCGTGATTTTTCGCAACCCGAACCCCGACAGCGACCTGCGTGGGAATGAATACGATTCATTTCCCGCGCGCCGTTATGCATCAACACCGGCTGTTGTAACCGTTGCGCGGACGATCTGAAAAGTTCCCGCGACCAGCGAGCCGATCGCGGGATTTTTATAAAATCAGCGCTCTGCGGACGCGCGCCGGGACCGGGCACGCGATCACCTGGGGTGGCGCTTGCCCGAGCGCTTCTGTATGATCGAATACCATGAAGACCGCTCGAGGGATCGCGAGGTGCCCTGAATGGCATACATGATCGACCTGTCCGCCGTGCTGGCCGAGACCCTCGGCAAATTGACCACACTGAACCGGCACCAGTTGGCCGGGCACGCCGCGAACCTCGACTTCTGGCGTGAGGAGACAAAACACTGTCTCGCGGTGATCGACGGCTACCATCACCGCTTCGACCGGATGAAGGATGCCCAGATGAAGCATGCGGCAGAACATCACACGATCCAGTTCTTGCTCGATGATCCATGCTGTACCGGTGAGCCTGCGACGCCGCCGCGCCGCGTTCCCGACGCCGAAATCAAGGCGGTCAGGCGAGCGCTTTGCGACGCGTTCTACCGGTTCATCGTGCGCTGCTACAACGACCGGCTCATCGAACGGAATATGTTGGAGAGTGCGACCGATTCGCTTGGCATAGGAATTGAGGCCAGCGATTTGAAGCGGTGAGCAAAGATCCAGCGTTTGGCCTGATCCGTTTGCGATTGCTCGGTGCCACGCCGCGGTCAGGCTGTCGGCCTGAGTACGTCAGGCTTATGGCCTGACCGCAATGCGGCACTCAAGCGATCACTGAGGCGAGCCAGCCACAGGTGCGGCGCGCGACCGGCGAGAGCCAGCGCGTTGGCCTGTTCGCCGGATTACACGCTCGAAGGCACATCGCTGTCAGGCTGTAAGCCTGACGTACTACGCGCGCTCGACGTGTGTGAACTCGTCCATGGCGATCGTCGTTTCTTCGCCGGCTGGGCCGTCCTTTTTAAGGAGGATCAGATCGGCGAAAGCCTTGTCGTCGAAGTTGCGTTTGACGGCCAGTCCCTCGCGGCGGCGTTCGGTCCGTTCGACCGTGCCCGTGACAGTGGTCGTCCAGATTTTCAGCCCGACTTTGATCCGCTGGGTGATCTTGATGTGATCGCCGGGCTTGAGGGACTCGAAAGGGAGGAGAGAGGTCGTCATGGTCGTTGAGTGCGTTTGTAACGAAGCAGCGCGGACCCACGGGACACGGCCCGTGGGCTTGGGCATGCGCGTCTGAAGGGTATTACACTTCTTTCGCATTGATCCAGGTCATCATGCTGCGGAGCTGCTTGCCGACGACTTCGATTGCGTGGCTCCGCTCGCGGCGGCGGATGGCCTGGAATGTAGGCTGATTGGCCTTGTTCTCGAGAATCCATTCCTTGGCGAACTGCCCCTCGCGGATTTCCTTGAGGATCTTCTTCATCTCGGCCTTCGTTTCATCGGTGACGATCCGGGGGCCGCGGGTGTAGTCGCCGAACTCGGCCGTGTTCGAGATGCTGTAGCGCATGTAGTTGAGCCCCCCCTGATACATGAGGTCCACGATCAGCTTCAGTTCGTGCATGCACTCGAAATACGCCATTTCCGGCTGATACCCGGCTTCGACAAGGGTCTCGAACGCCGCCTTGACCAGCGCGCTCACCCCGCCGCACAGGACAACCTGTTCGCCGAACAGGTCGGTTTCGGTCTCTTCGGCGAAGCTCGTTTCGATGACTCCGCCGCGGGTCCCGCCGATCCCCTTGGCATACGCCAGTGCGAGCTGCCGGGCCGAATCGGAAGCGCCCGGCCAGAAGGCGATGAGCGAAGGGACGCCGGCTCCCTTTTCGAATTCGGCCCGCACGAGGTGCCCGGGGCCTTTGGGGGCCACGAGGGCCGCGTCGACCCCTTCCGGCGGCACGACCTGCCCGAAGTGCATGTTGAAGCCGTGCGAGCAGAGAAGCAGGTTCCCCTTGCTGAGGTTCGGCTTGATCTCCGCCCGGAACAGGTCTCCCTGGACTTCGTCGGGGAGCAGAACATTGACGATGTCGGCGGCCTTCGTCGCCTCGGCGAGCGACTGGGGCTTGAAGCCGTGACTGACAGCCAGATCGTAATTTGGACCCCCTTTCCGCTGTCCGATGATGACATTGCAGCCGCTGTCGCGCAGGTTTTGCGCTTGAGCATGCCCCTGGC
>JBLMWR010000162.1:0-8553 GCA_050257335.1 Deltaproteobacteria bacterium
GCCTTATTGATTTTATCGGCCGTCTCGTGGTGAAAGACGATGACAATCAGGAAAGATTCTTCAGGGCGGCAAAAAGACAACACACTCGCCATCGACCGTTCTTTTGCACTCCGCCCAGACCGCCCGCTGCAGCGCGGGACGGCATCAATGATCACATCAATATTGGTGACAAATGCGGTTTTTAGAATCCGAATTCCGAATTCCGGAATCTCAAGTGAGTCCCCACTCCTTGATCTTGCGGTACAGCGTCCGTTCGCCGATGCCGAGCATCACGGCGGCTTCTTCGCGCTTGCCGCCGGTCAGTTCCAGTGCCCGCTGGATGTAGTATTTCTCGACCTCTTCCAGGGGCCGGCCGACGAGGCCGTCGGGGCCGGCGACACTGAGCGGGACGCCGCCGGCCTCGACCTTGTCGGGATGCAGCGGGGGAATGTCGTCAGGGAGGTCGTCCACGTCGAGCAGCCCGTCGAGATCGACGACCAGCATCCGTTCAACCGTGTTGCGGAGCTGGCGGATGTTCCCGGGCCAGTCGTAGGCGATCAGCGCCCCTTGCGCGGCCTTCGAAAATCCTGTGACCTGCTTTCCATGCCGCGCGGTCATCTCCTTCAGGAAGTGCTCCATGAGCAGCGGAATGTCGATTTTTCGCTCGCGCAGGGGAGGGAGCACGACGTTGACGACGTTCAACCGGTAGAAGAGGTCCTTGCGAAACGTCCCTTTGGCGACCATCTCCTTGAGGTCGGCGTTCGTGGCCGCCACCAGCCGCACGTTGACCTTGATCGGCTCATTGGCCCCCACGCGGGTGAGCTGCCCGTCTTCGAGCACGCGGAGCAGCTTGATCTGCGTGTTCATCGGCATCTCGCCGACTTCGTCGAGAAACAGCGTCCCGCCGTTGGCGTATTCGAACTGCCCGATGCGGCGGCGCTCTGCCCCCGTGAACGACCCCTTTTCGTGGCCGAACAGTTCGCTTTCGAGGATGCTTTCGGAAAGGGCCGAGATGTTGAGGGGTACGAAGGGCTTGCTCTTGCGGCGGCTGTTCTGGTGAATGGCGCGGGCCACGAGCTCTTTGCCGGTGCCATTTTCCCCCTGAATCAGCACGGTGCTGTCGGTGGGGGCGGTCTGCTGCAAGAGCGTGATGATGCGGTGCATCTGCGGGCTGTTCCCGACGACCCCTTCGTAACCGAATTTTTCGTCGAGGCGGCGGTTGAGCTCGGCGGTCTGGCGGATCAGCCGCAGGCGCTCGGAGGCATTCTCGACCTTGGCCCGCAGCTCGTGAATATCGATCGGCTTGGTGAGGTACGTGTAGGCGCCGTGCTGCATGGCGGTGACGGCCGAGCTGATCGTCCCGTGCCCGGTGAGCAGGATGACCTCGGCGTCGGGAAGCTCCTCTTTCGTCTTCCGCAGAATGGCCAGCCCGTCGATGTCGGCCATCTTGAGATCGGTGATGACGATGTCGAAGGTGTCGCTTTCGATGAGCGCCGCCCCGCGGGCCCCCGTATTGGCGACCGTGCATTCATAGCGCCCCATCCGCTCGAGGCTGTCGGCGACGGCCTCGGCGTGGGCTTCGTCGTCGTCGACGATCAGCACGCGGACGGGCGTGGCAGTCGTCTCGGGGACTTTTTCGGCAGCGGCGGTCATCGGGAGGGGAATGTCGAATGTCTCATGGCGGATGACTGACGAATGACGAAACCTGAATGACGAAACGCCAGCGGCCGCACGACGATTCTGTCATCCGTCATTCGGAGTTCTTTAGACAATAGACATTCGTCATTCGTCATTGCAAGCTGCTCCCTGGTTCGCCGGAGGCAACGACACCGTAAAGCGCGTTCCGCGGGAGGGAGCGCTCTCCACGGTGATCCGCCCGCCGTGCGCTTCGACGATGCGTTTGACCGTGGCCAGTCCCAGACCGGTTCCAGCCTGTTTTGTGGAATAGAACGCCGTGAAGATTCGCGACAGCGTCTTTTCATCCATGCCGCACCCGTTGTCGATGAAATCGAGCTCGACCCGGCCGTCGTGCAGGCGGGTCTGCATTTCGATGGTTCCCCCGCGGGGCATGGCCTGCTGCGCGTTGAGGGCCAGGTTCAATAGCACCTGGCGGAAGAGCTGGCTGTCGAGGCGCACCGCGGGGAGATCGGGAGCCAGATGGGGGCTGATCTCGACGCCGTTCGCGGCGGCTTCCGGCTGGTAGAAGGCGATAAACTCGCGGGCGATTTCGTTCAGATCGCAGTCGACCAGGTCCAGCTCTCCCACGCGGGCGAACTTCAGAAAGTCTTCGAGAACGGCCTCGAGCCGGCGGCATTCCCGCTGGATGGCAACGATCTTCTTGAGCATCCGGCGGTCGCGGGAAGAATCGCCGCCCGAAACATCCTCGGCCAGAAGCTCGAGGTTCAGGCTGATCGTCGAGAGAGGGTTCTTGATTTCATGCGCGAGACCGCCGGCGAGGGCGGCGATCTCGGCAAACTGGGCGAGCAGCCGCTGCCGTTCCTCCGCCGCGAGCAAAGTCTCGACCGCCATGAGATCAGCCTGTCGACTCGCCCTTCCCGCTCTCGGCCAGAACCGCCTTGCGCGACAGTTTGACGCGATTCTGATCATCGACCGCAATCACTTTCACCTGCATGCGGTCCCCCTCTTTGCAGACGTCGCTGACCGACTTGACGTAGCCGTCGGACAACTCGCTGATGTGGCACAGGCCGTCCTTGCCGGGGACGATTTCGATGAAGGCGCCGAAATCCTTGATCGAGCTGACGACGCCGTTGTAGATCTTGCCGACCTTGATTTCTTCGGTGAGCGCCTCGACGCGGGCCAGAGCGTCGTCGACCCCCGCCTGGTTGGGCCCCGAAATGGTGACGGTGCCGTCGTCGCTGACGTCGAGCGTGGTGCCGGTCTCTTCCTGGATGAGGCGGATCGTCTTGCCCCCCGGCCCGATGAGCAGCCCGATCTTCTGCGGATCGATCTTCGTCCGCACCAGCCGCGGCGCGTGCGCCGAGATTTCTTTTTTGGGCCGGGCGATGGCCGTGAGCATCGACCGCAGCAGCTCGAGGCGGGCCGTCTTGGCCTGCGCCAGCGTCTCGCGGATGATCTGTTCGTTGATTCCGTCGATCTTCAGATCGAGCTGGATCCCGGTGACCCCCTTGCCTGTGCCGGCGATTTTGAAATCCATGTCGCCAAAGTGGTCTTCGTCGCCGATGATGTCGGTCAGGAGCACGAACCGGTCCGGTTCCTTCACCAGGCCGATGGAGATTCCCGCCACCGGCTGCTTGATGGGCACGCCGGCTTCCATCAGCCCCAGCGTCGCGCCGCACACGCTGGCCATCGAACTGGAACCGTTCGACTCCATGATGTCGGAGATGACGCGGATCGTGTACGGAAACTTGTCGGCCGCCGGCAGAACGCGCTCGACCGAGCGCTCGGCCAGGGCGCCGTGGCCGATTTCACGCCGCCCCGGACCGCGGATCGGCCGGCATTCGCCCACCGAATACGGAGGAAAATAGTAGTCGAGCATGAACCGCTTGGTGTATTCCTCGAACAGCCCGTCAACCCGCTGCTCGTCGCGGACCGTCCCCAGAACGACAGTCACCAGCGACTGCGTTTCGCCGCGAGTGAAGATCGCCGAACCGTGCACCCGCGGTATGACCCCCACCTGGCACGTAACCGGCCGCAGATCGGTGGTGCTGCGCCCGTCCGGGCGATTCCCTTCCAGGGCCAGATCGCGAACGACCCGGTATTCGAGATCGTGCATGGCGGCATTGAACTGCGCCAGCGGGACGCCGCCCGAGGTGACCTCGGCCCCGTCGGGAAAGAGCTTGTCCTTCCAGTGCTGCTTGACGGCGTTGATGGCGTCGGCGCGTTCCTGCTTGCCCCGCACCGTCTTGGCTTCGCGGAACTGGCCGTAGGCCTCGTTGCGCAGCAGCTCGACCAGCGGATTGACGGCGTGGACGGGCATCTCCTTGGCGGGCACGCCCACCTTGCGCACCAGCTCCTCCTGCAGCTCGCAGATCTGCTGAATGGCGCGGTGGCCGAACATCAGCGCGTCCAGCATCTGCTCTTCGGGCAACTGATCGCCGAACCCCTCGATCATCAGCACCGACTGGTTCGTCCCGGCCAAAACCAGATCGAGGGCGCTCGTTTCCAGCTCTTTCTGCCGCGGCATGAGGACGAACTGTTCGTTGATCAGGCCGACGCGAATCCCCGAGAGGGGCCCCTGGAAGGGGATCGCCGAGGCCACCGAGAGGGCGGCGCTGGCGCCGATGATCGCCAGCACGTCGGGGTCGTTCTCGCCGTCGCAGGCCAGGACGTTGGCCATGATCTGCACTTCGTCGGCATATCCCTCGGGAAAGAGGGGGCGGACGGGGCGATCGACGAGGCGGCTGGTAAGGATCTCTTTAAGGGTCGGACGCCCTTCGCGCTTGAGGAAGCCCCCGGGAAACTTGCCCGCTGCGGCCGACCGCTCGCGATAATCGACTGTCAGAGGAAAAAAATCGATGCCCGGACGGGGGGGGCCGCACTGCGCCGCCACGAAGACGACTGTTTCACCGTACTGCACGACGACGGCGCCGCTGGCCTGTTTCGCCCATTCTCCGGTTGTTAATGTGAGTTTGCGTCCCCCTAATTCCCTTTCGACCGTTACTTTCACTGTGTGCACCTGCAAATGGTTGGTGAGATTCCGGGCGCTGCTCGCTACTTGCGAAGTGACAGCCGCCCGATGATATTCAGATAACTTTCCTGGTTGTGGCGGCGGAGATAGTCGAGCAGACGGCGGCGACGGCTGACCAGCATCAACAGACCCCGCCGGCTGGCGTGGTCTTTGGCGTGGGTGTTGAAGTGCCCCGCCAGCTCGTTGATGCGATGCGTCAACATCGCGATCTGCACTTCGGGCGAGCCCGTGTCGGTTTCCGTTCGGCGGAACTCCTGGATTATCTCTGTCTTACGCTCTTTCGTGATCGACATGCTTCCATCCTGCTTTTACGAAACCATTTCTGATTTCAACACTCTATCAAGGCTGCAGGAATATTCAACGCCAAACGCCCTGGCCCGGACGCCCTTCCCGGGAATAATTCCCGCGTAGAATGAAGGGCGGCCCTTTCGGGAAGTCGCTGTCAGCCCGGAAGATCCGCCCTGAGTCATCTGTGCCGGCCCACAGGGGGGCCGGGGAATTTTCGGGCCGCTCCTGCGTCTAATCGCAAGGGGCTATGGGGCAGGCTTCTGACCCGCCCGTGCTGCGGTCGCAACGGCCTTTTGCTTTTTCCACTTTCCTCAAACGCCGCAAATTGCGACAATCTGTCAGATGCCGACTTTCTTGATTCTGCGAAGCGCTGCGGGGATTTCCGGGCTGGATGATGAGTCTCGCTACATGAATCTGGACGGGAGCAGAGGGCGGACGCTTGACGGGGGGCGGAATCGAGCGGATGATCGCGCCTTTACAGTTGTCGTACTGAGGGGACAAACGTCGTGAAATGGGCCCTGTGCATTTTATTGGGCGCGCTCCTGCTGGCCTGGCAACTCGCGGCATCCGCGGCGGCCGACGCTCCGGTTGGCAGCGGGGCGGGCCCGGCCGGCCCGGCCGTCGGCCCGGCGGGGAAATTTCCCCGCAGTCCGTATGGATTTGTACGCGGCAATGCCTCGGCCGACGGCCGCAAGGCGAACCTGGGCCAGTTCAATCGCTACATCAACGTGGTGGGGCTGGGCTTCATTCTCGCGCTGTTCTTTCTGTGGGTCCACACGACGCAATGGGTCAATGCCGACGGCCGCTCGCTCAAGCTGAACTACGAGATGTGGAATTCGCTGGTGTTTCTGGTGGGGGTGCTGGGCTTCGTGGTCGTGTTCGTGGTCCCGGCCTTCGCGCTGGGGTTCCCGCTCTTGCTCGTGGCGTATGCCGTGCCGCTGGGGTTTTACATTAAGGAACGCAACGAGCGCGTTCCTGAATCGGCGAAGGTGATGACCCCCGCGCACATTCAGGGACTGGTGATCCGCGGACTGGCGAAGATCGGAATCAACATCGCCCCGAAATCGGCCCGCGAAGCCGCGCTGGGCCCCCCCATTCAGTTCATCGGCAAATCGAGCGGCAAGGGGGACGACGAGGGGCGCTCGAAACAGGCCGAGAAGTCGCGCGGCTTCGTGGCCGCCAAAGAGCTCATCTACGACGCCATCATGCGCCGCGCCACCGACGTGCACCTCGAGCCGAAGGAGGACGAATACTCGGCCCGGTACCGCATCGACGGCGTAATGTACCCCACCGAGCCGTTCGACCGCCCGATGGGCGAATCGATCCTCAACATCTTCAAGGTGCTGGGGGCGATGGACATCACCGAGAAGCGCAAGCCGCAGGACGGCTCCTTCCGCGCCAGGCTCGAAAAACGGCTGATCGACTTTCGTGCCGCGTCGCAGGGGACGCGCGACGGCGAAAAGATGAGCATCCGCATTCTCGACCAGGCCAACTCGGTCAGCAAGCTCGAGCAGCTCGGGATGCGCAAGCAGATGCAGGACCAGATCCGCGAGATCATCAACCAGCCGCACGGCATGTTCCTCAGTTGCGGGCCGACCGGCGCCGGCAAATCGACGACGCTGTACGCCATCATCAACGAGCTTGACGCCTATCAGCAGAACATCATCACCGTCGAAGACCCGGTCGAGTACAAGATCGCCAACGTCACGCAGATCGAAGTCAACACCAAGGCCGGAAACACGTTTCCCAATGCGCTCCGCAGCATTCTGCGGCAGGACCCCGACGTGGTCATGATCGGCGAGATCCGCGACGCCGAAACCGCCAAGATCGCCTGCCAGGCGGCCAATACCGGGCACATGGTCTTCTCGACCGTCCACGCCAACGACACCATCAGCGCCTTGTACCGCATCGTCGACCTGGGAGTCGAGCCGTTCCTGCTGTCGTCGGCGCTCTCGGCGATTCTCGGGCAGCGGCTGGTCCGCAAGTTGTGCGACGAGTGCAAGGAACGGTACGCCCCCAAACCCGAGCTGCTCAAGCAGGCCGGGCTCCCGGCCGACAAGGTCGAGGCCTTCTACCGGCCGCCGACCGCAGCGGATTCGCCCTGCCCCAACTGCGGCGGCCTGGGATACAAGGGGCGGATGGGTGTCTTCGAGCTCCTGGTCATCACCGAACGCTTGCGCGACATGGTCCGCGAGAACGCGCCGGTCTCGGCGATCCGGGCCGAGGCCCGCAAGAACGGCATGCTGTATATGAAGGAAGAAGGACTGCGGCTGGTCGTCAAGGGAAATACGTCGATGCAGGAGATGCAGGCGAACGTCAAGTAGAAAGTGGTGGACACCATGGAAGCCGTCTTCGGAATCCTGCTCGTGCTGATCGTCGCCGTCGTCACCTGGTGCGTCGCCAGCGAGGGGGCCTTTGGTGCCGGGCTGACGCTGCTGTGCGTCCTCTTTTCGGGCCTTCTGGCGATGAACTTTTTCGAGCCGGTCGCCGACCTGCTCGACGGTCTCGGCTCGTGGGCGAAGGATTACTCGGACTTTGCGGCCCTCGTGGGGCTGTTCGCGCTGTTCGTATTTCTGGGGCGGCTGGCCTGCGACAGCATCGCCCCGACGGAAATTGAATACGACGCTCGCATCTACAACGCAGCCCGCTGGCTCTTCGCTCTGGCGACAGGATACGTCACCATGGCCATTCTGCTCACCGCCGTTCACACGGCGCCTCTGCCGCGCGAATTCCTGGGCTTCAGGCCCGAACGCAAGAACCTGTTTGACGTCGCCGCCCCCGACATGCAGTGGCTGGGGTTCACACAGCACGTTTCGGAAAAGATCCTGGCCACCGGCGCCGTCTTCGATGGTCCGCGGTACAGCATGCCCGAAACGACGCAGCAGATCTGGCCGTCGTTCCCGATCCGCTATGCGACGCGGCGGCAGGACCTGGCCAGCCCGCGAAGGCCCGGGGCCGCAGCGCCCGCACCGCAGCCCGCCCCCGAGACGACACCGGGCAGCAGCGCGCCCCCGGGCGGGGCGCCTCCGGCAACCTCCGGCCCCGGCATCGGCCCCCCGCCCCGGGTCGGGTTTTAGCGACTGGCCGACCAGTTCGACCGGCGGCTCTACGCCGGATTTCTCACAGGAAGGCAGGGTGCGTCAAGCAAGCCCAAGCGTCAGTGGGTCTTCGCTCGCCAGGAACCGCCTCGCGCGTTGACAGCGGGCGGCCGGTATCGGACGCGGCTTGCGCCGACGCACCCTGGACTTGCGCGAGCTTGACCCACCCTGCGTAAAAAATGCGGGCTACCGCTGGAAAATCCGCTGGCTGCAGACCCTCTGCGCCCGCGAGCTCGCGCGGCCCGAGACGCCCGAGGCGGGGGTGCATAACGCCAATTCTCTCCCTCTCCCCCTGGGCATCGGTATCTACACATCGCTTAAACGGAATCGAATTGACCCCTGGTTCTGAAGGGAGCAACGCTGAAAGCGTTTCACACTCCAGCCCAGGGTTGCCCGACCCTTGTCGGGCTACCCTGGGTAAGCGCACCACAATTCGGCCGAACCCTGAAGGGGTTCCACACGCGTCGATCTGCCGGGTTCGTGCGCGGGTGCAACCCTGACAGGGTTGAGGTGGTTGAT
>JBLMWR010000163.1:0-3477 GCA_050257335.1 Deltaproteobacteria bacterium
GGCGTTGAGCTGCTCGACGAACGCCGCGGGGTCGTGCCGCTCGCTTTCGGCGAACGACCCGATGGTCAGCTCGCTCGGGACGCTTCGTGTTCGCTCGAGATACTGGCTGCCGGCGGCGATCAGGCGGTCCTCGATCTCGGGGTACTCGGCCAGGAGGACCGCCAGCGACGATCGCGGCGTCACGTGCCCCTGCGAGAGGAGCGGATCGGTGTGAAACATCGTGGCCGCGGCGTTGATCGCGAACAGCGCGAGGGCGGACCACTCCAGTAGGGCGGAGAGCGGCATCGCGGCATACGCCGCCGGCGCGGCAAGAACCGCCAGCTCGGATCCGACCCGCAGCAGATTGCCGGCGGCGATCAGAATGAGAATCGGAACGACCAGCCGCGGCCGGGCGAGCACCGTCCGATCGAGGACCGGCAACAGCCGCTGTCCGACGCCGAGAATTAACGTCGTCATGAACCCCACCGTCAGGGCGTGGCGCACGGCTCCCATGAAGGCGTGAGGCAGCGGCGTGTCCGTCGCCGTCTCGTACAGAAAGCCGCCGGTCATCAGGACCAGGCTCGCGATCAGCCAGAAAAAGGCCAGCGGAGGATAGAAGTCGAGCGGCGCGTGGCCCTGCTCGTCGCGCTGCGAGGTGCGGCGCCGGCCCACGAATCCTCGATGGCCCACCGCAAACAGGATGGCTGCGGCGGCCACGAGCGCGCAGCCGGCGGTGGAGATCGTGCCGGGCCATTCCAGGCCCGTCGCCAGGCAGACGGCGATCGTTCCGGTATTATGCAACCAGTGGGCCAGCTCGATCGCCCAGTTGCGCGTCGAGCCGAGACGCAACAGCCCGGGGAGCAGCATCTGGCCGAAGCCGTAGATCGAATTCATGGCGAACCCGAACACGGCCAGCTCGATCAGGAGCAGGCGCTGGGAATCGCTGTAGGCGCCCGGCCCCTCATCCCCCGCGAGCCGGCGGAAACCGACTGTCACGACGGCCCAGACAACGAGCCAAATGCCCGAGGCTAAAACCGCACGTGCCCAGGTAACGCGCCATTTTCCCGTCAGGACCGCCAGTTGCAGCACCCAGTAGGCGGCAGACAACAACAAGAGACTCGCCGCCGAAACCAGCCCCAGCGGTGCGAACGCCGCGGGGGACAGAAACCAGAAAAAGCTTCCGCCAACGCCCAACCAACCCAGCATGAGCAGGCCGCGGCACACCCACGCGCCCGGCCGGCTTTGCGGAACCGCCTGCAGCACGGTCCGCAGCGAGACGCCCATGATGAACAGGGTCATGAAGCCCCACAGTTGTGCCTCGCCATGCGCGATGACATGCCCCGCCGGCACCGCGCCGAAGTCGGCTCCGTCTCCGATTTTCCACAGCAGCCAGGCTCCCCAGCCGGCCCCCAGGGTCAGCGTGATGAGGAGCGCCGAAAGGGCGAACCCGTGATGGACTCGCTCGGCAAACCTGCTCCGAATATCAACAGGGGCTGCGGTCGCGGCCGCCAGCTCCGACAGCAGTTTGTCGAGCGCGACCCCTTTCCGACGTGCGAAGTGCGTCAGCGGTTCCAGATGGCCGAACTGGCCGGGGTGGCCGGCCGGTTCGCCGTAGGTGCGAAATACGTCCTGTGACGCCGGGAAATCGACGGCAATCTGCCGCACGGTCATTTCCGGGCGAATCGCCTTCGGCAGGTAGGAGCGGGGCGTCGTCATAGTCTCCGGCTTTGTCGCACCTTGATTTTCGGGTCGATGATCGTCGCCTTTCGCTCCGCGAAAGGGGCGTCACTTTCGCGGAGTGAAACGCGACAATATACGGCAACCCGAATTCTTACGCGTGACAAGGCACTACGGGCATCCTGTTCAGCGAGGCCGTCCGCGCTCTTTCAAGGCTGCTTCAGCAACAGGAGCAACATGGTCACCGGCGTCTTCGCGCGGATGCGGTGAGGAAGCCGCGCCGGCATGTGGATCCAGGTCCCGGCGACCGCACTCACGGTGTCTTCTCCCAGGCCGACTTCGGCTTCGCCGCTCAGGAAATACATGACGGCGGGCGTCGAAGAGGTATGCTCCGAAAGCTCCTGACCTGCGCTGAAGCCGAAGAGCACCGCCTTGAGCCGGTCGTCCTGATGAATCGTCCGGCTGAGAGTGCCGTCGGCCGGCGGCTCGATCTGGCGGGCAAGGTCATTGAGCAGAGTATAGGGAGTCGTCATGATCGGTCCTCACAGGGTTTTGCGGCGACCAGCGCAATCGCGGCCAGGTTGTCGCGATGCCTGCGAAAAATCTTGCGCATCGCCAGCACGCGCCGCCGCGCTGAAGCGTGCCGGCAGACGTTCCACACAAACCGAATCGCACGCAGCCACCCTTCGTCACGCACCAGCCGCGCGCGTTCCAGGAGGTGCATCGGCGCGGTGCTCTCGGCAACGACCGTCAGCCCGGCCGCTTGGAGGAGCTCGCGCCATTCTCGCGCGGTCAGGGGTCGCACGCCGACGTGAATCTCATCCGACAACCCGCGCTGAATCGCGTCGCGCGTCCCCCGGTCGACGTCGTCGGGGACGAGGCACAGCTCATGGATGCCGTACCGCCCGCCCGCTCTGAGCAGCCGCGCGGCTTCGGCGACGATTCGCGACCTCGTGCCGGCCGGCTGCATCGACAGCATGGCTTCGCCGTAGACGACGCTGGCTGAGCCGTCGGGCAGTCCCGTCTGTTCGGCCGTTCCCAGGATGCACCGCCGGCGCGGCCCGGAAAGTCGGGTCGCGACAGCGCCGGCCGCCTCGGGATTCCGTTCGATCGCGGTATATGAGTTTGGTTCTCGGGCCAGCGTCAGGTTAGCCGTGATTCCCAGGCCGGGCGCGAACTCGACAACGTCGTCGCTTCCGCTGATGGCCAGTTCGTCCAGCAGTCGCCGCGTCAGCTCGAGTCCGCCGGGCCGCAACACGCGCTTGCCCATGCGCGCGAGCAACCAGTGACCGGGCATTTTTTCCGCGGGAGGCAGGTGCGGGACCAGCGCCTCGTGCGCCGGGGAAAGAGCATTCATGTTCGGACCTTCTGTAAAAGCTCGGACAAGGGTTCGCGGGCGATCAGCGGACGGCGCTTGCTCGCGAGGAGACCTCGCATAAGGGGACAATCGGGCCTTTTGAGTGGACTAACTGGGCAATGGTCACGCGCGCCAGCGCCTGTTCGGCGGCGGCGTACACGCGGTCGAGCTCGCTGTGGAGGGGACAGAGCCGCGTGTGGGACGCCAGTCCCAGCGGGCAGTGTCGGATTCGCTGCAGCGGAGCCACGGCGCTCACCACGTCCAGGATTGTGATCCGTTCCGGCCGCTGCGCCAGGGCGTAGCCGCCGTGCGGGCCGGGTTGCGAACGCACGAGCCCCGCGCGCACGAGGTCCTGCAGGACCTTGTGCAGATAGCGCCGCGGAACCTTTGTCTTTTTGGCCAGGTGCTCGGCCGATGCCGTCCGGCCCGGGTCGCGCCCCAGCCACACGGCGGCGCGAAGCGCG
>JBLMWR010000164.1:0-2971 GCA_050257335.1 Deltaproteobacteria bacterium
AATTGAACCGCGAGTACCGCGCGTTGCTCCAGCAGATGTTTCAACTGCAGACCGAGCTCCTGCTGGGGAGAAACGAAGAGGTGAGCAAACTGGGAGAAACGGCCTCGCAGCACCTGGCGACCGCGAACCGCCTTGTGGCTGCGCGGCGCGACTTCTATCTCTTCGAGGACGAGCCGGCCGTGGATGAGGAGGGGGAACGGGAACTCAAGCTGACCAAACACCTCGCGGCGCCGTTTTCGGACGACGTACAGCAGCATCACGAGGCTCTCCGTGCCCTGGCACTTTATCGGCTGTCTCGCATCGGAGACCCAACGTGCGAGACGCTTCTGAAGGAGGGGCTGGCCGGTGACACGAGCCGCCCAGCGGGCGAGGCGTGAAAACTGCGAAGGTCGATTTGCATTGCTCATCTTCCCGTCCTCTGTCCCATTTCGGCTTTCGGCGCGATCTCCACCGGAGCGATGGGGCATTTCCTGTGCCAAAAGTTAGCGCCGCTGCAGTTTCGGACATGGGTTTGTCTGATTGAGCGACGACCGCCGTGGCCGTGAACTGGTCACTGCGCAGGATTCTCGCCGCCGAACGGTCGCGAGATTCGACGCGAGAACGCCACTTGGGCCCTCGCCTTGCCGCCGTTGTCTGCATTCTCGTTATTCTCGCTGGCTTTGGCCCGTCCTTTGCGAGAGTTCTACTTGCTGGGCATGATCCGGCTGACCCCCCGAGGTCGGGAGGACCCCGATGCCGACGCGCATAAAGTTGTGCGCGGCGTTGATCGCGCTGTCGGCCTGTTCGTGTAGCGAGGAATCGCCCCGGTGCCCGGCCGGGGCTCAGGATCGCGGAACGAAGTAACCAGCTCAAATTCAACTCGTAGTGGAGCTGCGTCCATCTTTCCCTGTGAGATTCAAGAAACGCAGCAGGAGTGCAAACATGCCCCATTCCGTGAGTGGAATCGCTGCCAACGAGGCCCGTGTACAATCGGTGGCTGCGCAACTTCGATCGGCGGGATTTTCCGACGCCGACATCTCATTATTGTTCCCCAACGAGGTCGAACGGACGCGGATTGAAGTCGTGAATGCGACAAAAGCGCCGGAGGGTGCGGCGATCGGCGCCGGAACTGGTGGTGCGGTCGGCGCCGCGCTGGGATGGCTCGTCGGTATCGGGACGATCGCTATTCCCGGACTCGGTCCTTTGATTGCAGCGGGCCCGATCCTTGCAGCTTTGAGCGGCGTTGCGGCCGGCGCGACGGTCGGCGGGTTGACCGGCTTGCTGGTCGGTCTGGGGGTTCCCGAATATGAGGCAAAAGTGTATGCGCGCAAGCTGCAGGAGGGGCATTATTTGATTTCCGTGCGGTGCCGCACCGACGAAGAAATCGATGTCGCAGAGAAGATCCTCAAATCGGCCGGGACGACCGACGTGTCGTCAACGCGCAGTGCAATCGCAGGGACTTGAACCGGCTCGGCAGCCGATCGGCACCCGCGCGATTCATATCAAATTCGAAACCACTCGAATCCACAATCAACCGCAGGTGTCTTATGTTGCGACCCGCAGTACTCTCCCTGGGATTAATTGTTGTCGGCTCGGGCGTGCTGGTCCTGGCGGTCGGGGCCGAGGATTCGCCGCGGAAGATCGGCCATGCGAAATCAATCGAGGGGGTAGTCGTCCGCGCCAGCTCCGTCTCCGGAATGCCGGTGAGGAGTCCTGCTGACAAGGACTTGGGCAAGGTGGAAGACCTCGTCATCGACACGGAGACAGGCACGGTCCGTTATGCAGCCATCAGTTTCGGCGGAGTCCTCGGCGTTGGCGATAAGCTGTTCGCCGTGCCGTTCCGGTCTCTTCATGTCAAGCATGAGCCTGGATCGAAATCCGCACACTTCGTCGTCAACGTGGACAAAGAGACGCTCGAAAAGGCCAAAGGCTTCGACAAGAAGAACTGGCCTGATTTTGCCGATCCCCGCTTCGTTGAGGAAAACGACCGGTTTTTTATCGACATCCAAATCCACAGGAAAAAGAAATGAGCTGTGGGCGGTTGGACTCACACGAGAGGCCTTCTTCTACCGGCTTCGGGCCATCGGGTTTATAACCAGGTTCCGTAATTCTTACTGACAGGAGAATCATGATGCTTCGGAAATGGATGTTGGGTTGCGCGGGGATCGCCACAGCCGCCGGAATCTTGATCGCCACCTCCGAGACCGCCTGGGCGCGCCGTTCCCGCTGCTGCTGCGGAGGGGGTTACTATGCAGGTTACGGCTATTCCGGCGCTTACCCCCTGACTTACAGCGGAGGAATGACGGGTTCTGCTTATGAAGCGCCTTACAGTTACGGCACGTACTACGGGCCCCAGGGCGCGTACAGCGGCGGCTATGCCGGACAGGGATACTACGACAGCGCGGGCCAGTGGCATGCTTATGGTCCGGCGGGGGCCAATGTTCAGGGCGGCGTCGATGCCGGGGGACGGGCAATTATTCCGAATCAGAACGGCGCACGAGCCAACACCGGCGCTGTTGACAGTGGTTCAATTCAAGGCAATGGAGCGGCTCGCAACAATGGCAACGCCGGACGAGTCGATGCAAACGGCAATGCACGTTCATCGACCAGGGGAACCGCTCCGTCGTCGCCGCCTCCTCCAAATCCGGCGCCCGAGCAATAGCGAATCGCAGTTTCGTCGACCGGCAGGTTTGATCACGCCGCGTCCTTTCACATGGCCAGCCGAGGAGAATATATCATGCCAGAATCCGAATGGGGGCTCTGCAAAGAGTGTAAATGGTGGCAAATCGAGCCGGGCGCAAAACTGGGCGACACGGTAATGGGGCTTTGCATCGACGAGGAACTGCAGGATTTTCGACTGCGCGTGTCAGGCAACAGCGGCTGCAATCGCTTCATGCCTGGGGAACCCGCGCATGCAAGAGGCTCGAGCGCCGCCCCGCCCTTGGCGCAACCGACCCGCTGAGCTGTGCGAGAGAATCGCTTGTGGCCCCGG
>JBLMWR010000165.1:0-2546 GCA_050257335.1 Deltaproteobacteria bacterium
GGCGGCGATACCGGACTTCGAAATCGCGATCCCCCCGGACTCGGGGTTCAAGTATTCGAACCTCGCCTTCGGCCTCCTGGGAGAAGTCGTGAGCCGCGTCTCGGGACGTTCCTATGCCGAATACCTGCACACGCAGATTCTCGATCCGCTGGGAATCTCGGGCGCTCTGGAATTGAACGGCGAACTGAAATCGCGACTCGCCACTGGCTACTATCCCCGCCGCTTCGACGACGGCTTTGACGTCGCCCCCTGCGTCTCCCTTCAGGGACTCTCCGCCTGCGGGCAGCTCCACGCATCGGTCGCCGACCTCGCGCGCTGGGTCGCGCTGCAGTTTCGCACAGAGGATGTGCCGCGCGGCGGAAGTCAGATCCTTTCCGGGACGACAATCGCCGAGTCGCATCGCCCGCAGTACCTCGAGCCCGACTGGTCGGTCGGGTATTGCCTCGGCTGGCGGGCGACCCGCGTCGAGAACCGTGTCTACCACGGTCACGGCGGGGGCATTCACGGCTTCGCCTCCTACGTTCTCTTTTCCAAGCCCCATAAGCTGGGCGTTATTTGTCTGGCCAACGTCTGGCCGCACCCGGGAATGCTCGGCACTGCCACCGAAATTGCCGAGTCCTTGCTCCGCGCCGGCTGGACGGCCCCGCCCGCCGCTGTGGCGGAGGGACCCGTCGGAACACCCCCCTCTCTGGAAAGATTCCTTGGCACCTACGAGGCGACTTCCGGAATCTTTGCAACCATTGCCTGTCGCGGCGGGGCGTTGCGTCTGGAAAAGTCACCCCTCAATGACTACCTGCTCCACGCCCCCGCCCTCCTGGAATTAACGGCTGACCCGTCCGCCTTTCTCGTTCGTGGCGGCCGTGGCGCGGGCGAACGGGCGGTTTTTCAATTCGCAGCCGACGGCAGCGTCCTGAATTTCTCCCTGGGCGGCTTCGTCTACCGGCGGATGGTGCTGGCGGAGTGATGCGAGACGGACATTCTCCCGAATTTCGAAACTCAGGGTTCCTCCCCCATGTCCCGCGTCACCGAACAATACGACTACTCCCGACAATTCCTTGCGGGTGGCGTCTCGGCGTCGACGCGCCTCAACCGGGCTTTGGGACATCCTCTCTACTTCGACCGTGCCTGGGGGTGCCGGCTGTGGGACCTCGATGGCCGCGAATATCTGGACCTCTGCTGCAGCCACGGCGCCACGCTCCTGGGGCACGGCGATCCGCGGGTTCGCGAGGCGGTCGAACGGGTGCTGGCGCGCGGCGCGGCCTGTTCCTATGAGAACGAGCTGCACGGTCAATTCGCCGAACTGCTGTGCCGAACCGTTCCCTGCTGCGAACGGGTCCGCTTCACGGGTTCGGGAACCGAAGCGACCATGCATTGCCTGCGCCTGGCGCGGGCCTTTACGGGCCGGTCGAAGATTCTGAAGATCGAAGGGCATTTTCACGGTTACCACGATCAGGTGATGTTTTCGATTGGTACGCCGGCCGATCAACTGGGGAGTGAAGCGACCCCCACACGGTACCCGGGCTCGGCCGGACTCCCTCCCGGTCTCGATCAGCACCTGGTCCTCGTCCCCTACAACCGCACGGACCTCCTCGAACGGGCCTTCGAGCAGCACGGCCACGAACTGGCGGCGTTGATCTGCGAGCCAGTCTATTACAACGCCGGCTGCGTCCTGCCGACACCCGATTTTCTGGCGGCGATGCGGCGGCTGACTCGCGAACACGGCGCGCTCCTGGTCTTCGACGAGGTCCTCAGCGCGTTTCGCATGGCCCCCGGCGGAGCGCAGGAATATCTTCATGTCGCACCGGACCTGTGCACGCTTGGCAAGGCGGTCGGCGGCGGTTTTCCGCTGAGTGTCTTCGGCGGTCGGCGCGACGTCATGCAGCACCTGATGCCCGAAGGGACCTGCCAGCACAGCGGCACCTACAACGGCCACCCGGTCTCCGTCGCCGCCGGGCTGGCTGCCGTCACGGCCTATCGGCAGCAGGGTTTCTACGAGCACATCAACGCCGTCGCAGAACGACTCTATGCCGGCCTGAATGCGATCCTGGCCCGCCAGCAGGTTCCCGGCGTCATCCAGGGCCTGGGGGCCCGGTTCGGCATCTACTTCGGCGTCAGCGAAGAGGTTCACAGCTACCGTGACGCCATCAGGCACGACCGCCGGAAAATGCTGCAGTTCGTCGCCGCGGCGATCGCCCACGGAGTGTACTTCCATGACTACGGCGGCGCCGCCTGTCACCACGGATTCTGCGCTGCAATGACGGCTGCGGATGTCGATGAAACCCTCAACCGCCTCGACGACGCCGTGCGGGCGATGGAGCCATAAGTGCGCACCGTCCCGTGCGCCCGGCTTCCGGCCAATGCGGGATTGCGAAATGGCCGATCGCTGCCAGGCTGAATCTCCGGGGCCAGTCCGGTCTTCCCGCCGATTGGCTGCTCTCCTCCTGTGGAATAGCAATCCGCCAGGATTACGCCTGCTTCGGCTTGAATTTGGCGATTACCACCGTGGCATCGTCGTGTTGTCCCGCCGTACCCTGGTACTGGTGCAC
>JBLMWR010000166.1:0-8984 GCA_050257335.1 Deltaproteobacteria bacterium
GACGAAATGTCAGAAATCTTCGCGTTTCCATGAAATAGAGAGACAAACCACCGCGGACAGGTCATCTAGAGAGGAGTGCGGCCCATGTTGACGAGTGATCGCTGGCACGGTTCCGAGGAGACTCACTTTTCGGCCCGCGTCAGAAATTGTGCCATTGGTTTGCAACGGAAGGGAGAAACTGCACTGGCGGAACTGTTCGATCTGGTCGCGCCGCGGTCGGTCCGCTATGCCCGGGCGTTAACGCACAACCAGGACGATGCGGAAGACGCCCTGCAGGCGGCGTTCGTGCGCGTAGCACTGTATCCACGAGCGCTGGCGGAAGCCGACCGTCCCTGGGCCTACCTCCTGCGGATCGTCCGGAACGAGGCCTTGAAGATGATCCAGAAGAAAAGGGGCGACGAGCACCAGTCGCAAGCGGCGGAAGCCTGGATCGAAGACGCGTCCATCGACTTCGACGCCCGGCAGCTTGTACAGCAGTCCCTGGAAAAGCTCCCCTCCAGCCAGTCGGAAGTGGTGCTGCTGAAAATCTGGGAGGGGATGACCTTTGCCGAGATCGCCGAAGTGCTGGGAGAGTCTCCGAACACGGCCGCCAGCCGGTATCGCTATGCGTTGCAGAAATTGGCGCAATACTTGCAGCCGCTGGCCGAAGAAGCCCGTTATGTCTGAAGGCTTGATGTTTCGCGAAGAAGAATTGCTGCGGACCGCCGCGCCGCTCCCCGTTCTGTCGAGCGGTCTGCGGCCGCGGGTGCTGGCGGCGGCCGCCGAGGCGCGGGCCCGGCGATCGCACGGACGGCGCGTGCTCGCGGGAGCGGCGGTGGTGTTCATGCTGCTGGGATGGCTGGCCTGGAGCGGCCCGTTCCTGCCGCCAGCCAGTCAGTTGGCGGGAATGAATTCGACTCCGCGGGACGGGTTTGCCCTCGGGGGCGAGACTTCCGCTGCGGCACCGACTGCGTCCTCCCCGTACGGCCGCCGGGAACGATTCATCGCCGCGATGGCGGACGACTGGCGGATGGTCGAAGCCGAATTCCAGTCGCGCGAAGAATTCACGCGCCGGGTGCAGATGTAGGAAGGTTCTTCCGGCCCGTCGTACGTAAAGAACTGAGTCTGACAGGGGGTCGCGATGCAGTTGCTGGCGGCACAGTTTCAGCGAGAGCTGCCCCGCCTGGATGAGAACGATCCCCAGTCCGTCCCCCGCCTTGTCGACGCCATTCTCGCCTCCGCCCGCCGCGCGCACGCGACCGACGTGCACCTCGTTCCCGGCGCCGACGGCATGGAAATGCACTGGCGACTCGACGGCGTGCTGCAGCGGATCACCGGTTTTCCCGCCGCTCTGGCGCCGCGCATCGTGGCGCGGCTGAAAGTCCTGGCCCAGCTTCTGACCTACCGCACCGACGTTCCGCAGGAAGGCCGCTTGCGCGGTGCCGACGGCCAGGCCGCCGAAGAAGTGCGGATCAGCACGTTTCCCACGCTGTTTGGTGAAAAGGTGGTGGTGCGGCTGTTCGCCGGTTCGGGAAAATTCCTGACGCTCGCCGATCTGGGACTGCCGGGCGAAGTCCTCGAGACTCTGCGGCGGCTGCTGGACGAGACGGGGGGCGTGATTCTGGTCACGGGACCCGCGGGCAGCGGGAAGACCACGACAATTTATGCGGCCTTGCGCGAATTGGCAGACAAAACCCGCGGCGGCCGGAGTCTGGTATCTCTGGAGGACCCGGTCGAAGTGGTCGTCCCCGGAGTGGCGCAGTCGCAGGTGAATCCCGCGGCCGGGTTCGACATGGCCGCCGGCCTGCGCTCGCTGCTGAGGCAGGATCCGGACGTCATGATGGTCGGGGAAATCCGCGACCGCGCCACCGCGGAAACCGTGTTTCAGGCAAGCCTGACGGGACATCTCGTGCTCACCACCTTTCACGCCGGCAGCGCCGCCCACGCCGTCAATCGCCTGTCGGACATGGGCATCGAGCCCTACCTGCTGCGTTCGGGGGTGCGGGCCATTCTGTGCCAGCGGCTGCTGCGGCGGCTGTGCGGCTGCGCGACGACCTCGGCCGATGAAGAAGCGCGGCTGGGGTTGACGGTGGGCGTTGTGCGCGTTCCCGCCGGCTGTCCCGAATGCGGTGGCACAGGGTATCGCGGACGATTCGTGCTGACCGAAATGCTGCTGCCGGGGCAGAGCGATCTGGGGCGGGCGATTCTGTCGCGCAGCGCGGCCTCGGAGCTGGAACGGCTGGCGACCGAATCGGGCATGGTGCCGCAGCGGCAGCGGGCCTGCGAGGCCGTCGCGGCGGGATGGACCAGCCCCGCCGAAGTCCGCCGCGTGCTGGGGTTTGGTTAATGTCAATGACCTTTACCATCGAGCAACTGACCGCCCTGAACGACGAGATTGCCTCGCTGGTGCGGGGAGGCGTTCCGCTGGAACCGGGCCTGCGCGCGCTGGGGAAGGATTCGGGCGGGGCGCTGGCCGAGATCAGCCGGGCGCTCTCCGCCCGGATGACGAGCGGCGCATCGCTTGCGGAAGCCCTGCGTGCGGAAGAAGGCCGGCTGCCGGCCGCCTATCGCACGGTGGTCGAAGCGGGCCTGCGGGCAGGGCGCTTGCCGGCCGCGCTCGAGGCCACTTCCAACTTTGCGCGCGAACTGGTCGAGCTGCGCCGCAAGATTTCTCTCGCGCTTTTGTATCCGCTCATTGTCGTGGGGCTGGCGTACTTTCTGTTTCTGGTGTTCATCGTCGATCTGGTCGAGCGGTTCCGCGAGACGTACGAAGTGTTCCGGATTCCGGTCCACTGGCCGCTGGCGATCGTCGTCTCGTTCGCCGAATCGGCCCGGCACTGGTGGTGGGCGCCACCGCTGGCGATGATCGTCGCCGTCGTGTGGTGGATGGCGACGGGGGGAGCGCACATCCTCAGCTTCAGCGGCCCGGCCCGGCCTCTGGCCTGGATTCCCGGAGTGGCGGCCATCAGCCGCCGCTTTCAGCTCGCCGGCTTCGCGGATCTCCTCGCCCTGCTGATCGAGCACGGCGTCCCTTTGCCCGAGGGGTTGCGCTTGACTGGCGACGCGACGGGGGACAGCCGCCTGCGTCACGCGGCCCGTGAGCTGGCTTTGGCGGTCGAGCAGGGGCAAGCGGCGCCCGCAAGCCCGGCCGAGCGGTTCGGTTTTCCGCCGTTTCTGTTCTGGGTGCTGACGTGCGGACAGCAGCGAGGGGGACTGGCGCGGCTGCTGCGGCACGCGGGGACCATGTATCGCCGCCGGGCCGTCAGCCTGGCCAACTGGTTCAAGCTGGTGTTCCCGATCGTGACGGCACTCGTGATCGGCGGCGGGGTGACCGCCCTGTACGCGCTGACGCTGTTCGGCCCCTTGGCGCAGTTCTGGCGCGATCTCGGTCTCGATTGAGAAATCTCAATGCCCCTTTACACTTACACTGCGATCGACCCTCAAGGCGCCCACGTCTCGGGACAGCTCGAAGCGAACGATCCCGACTCGGCCGTGTCGCAATTGACGGTGCAGGGACTGCGGGTTGAAAACATCCAGAGGGTCTCGGCGCCCGACGTGCGGATCCAGGAAGAACACGCCCCGGCCCTGAGCGCTGGCGAGTCGCGCGATATCGGAAGTCACATCGCCGCAGTCATTTCGGCCGGGGTCCCCCTGGAAGGGGGCCTGGCTGCGGTCGCCGAGGAATTTCCCGCAGGCCGCACCCGGCGCGCGCTGCGGCGGATCGTGCGGAGGCTCGAGGCGGGCGAAGATCTCGAAAGCGTGCTGGCCACGAGCGGGGCGCCGCGTTATCTGCCGGCGCTGGTGCGGGCCGGAAGGCGTTCCGGAAGGACCGCCGAGATCCTCGAGAACTTCGTCGCCGGTTCCCGATCGGTCTCGGAACTCCGGCAGACGCTGTGGATGGCCCTGGCCTATCCCCTGTTCGTGCTCGTCGTCACCGTCCCGCTGGGATTGTTCCTGATCGTCTGGCTCATCCCTTCGTTTGCCGCGGTCTTCGACGGATTCGGCATCCAACTGCCGTGGATGACGACGGCGGTGATTGCCGTCTCCCGGTTTCTGACCGAACACGGCGGCAAGGCCCTGCTCGCCCTGGCGTCCGCCGTCGTGGTGCTGTGCCTCGTGATGCGCGTGACGTTAGGCGCTGTCGGAACGCGGCGGCTGGTGGGGGCGGTGCCTGTGATCGGCCCGCTGGTGCGCTGGCTGGGGCTGTCGCGGTTTTCCCCCATCCTGTCGCTGCTCATCGAAAGCCGCGTCCCCCTCGACGAAGCCCTGCTGCTGGCCGGCGAAGCCTCGGGAGACGCCGAAATCCGGCACGATTGCCGGGAGCTGGCCGCCAGACTGCAGTCCGGCAAAACGCTGGCATCGGCAGCTCGCGAAACGCGACGGTTTCCGCAGAGTTTCGCGCGGGCTCTGTCGTGGGAGCGGTATCAGGAGATTTTTCCGGAAGTCTTGCAGTCGATGTCCGAAATGTACGCCGGTCGCGCCCGGATCCTGGTCGCCGTTCTCATGGCGGTCGTCCCTCCCCTGGCCGTCACCCTGGCGGGGCTGGTGATCGGCTTCATCGTTGTCGCGCTTTTCATGCCCTTGATTGAACTGCTGAACAAGTTGTCGTAGCAGGATCTGCTGAATGGGAACGCTTCTCGGCTGGCTGCTGGGGCCCTTGTGGACGCTCTTCTTCGATCGCGCGCAGGCGATGCGCCAGGCGACGCTGTTGTGGACGCTGGCGGTCGCCCTCGAAAAGCAGATTCCGCTGGATGCCTTTCTGGAATCGCTCGCGGACGAGGCGGGGGGCCGTTGGCGCTGGAAGGTGCGGGGCCTGGCCGACCTGATTTCCGCCGGCGTGTCGGTTCCCGACGCGCTGGAAGCGATGCCCGGCGTCCTCCCGGCCGACACGGTGGCTCTGGTCCGCGTCGGCTCCCGCACGGGGAACCTGACGGGGGCGCTGCGCGAGGCTGCCGCTCTCGCCCGCCGCCGCAGCGAAAACACCGGTACGCGATTTCAGGGGGTGTTGTTGTACCTGTGCCTGCTGTTCCTGGTCCTGGGCACGATCAGTTCATTCATCATGATCTGGATCATCCCCAAGTACAAGGCGATCTTCGAAGGCTTCGACTCGAAACTTCCCGCCCTGACCGAGACGATCATTGCCGCCAGCGATCTGGGGGCCAAATACTGGTATCTCATGGCCGCCTTTCCGGTGCTGCTCCTGGCGATGTGGCTGGCGATGTCGATCAGCCTCGAGGCCTTCGGCTGGGGGCCCGCATGGAACCGCCCCCTGTCGTTGACCTACGACCTCTGGCCGCGCTTCAAAACCCCGCACGTGCTTCGATGCCTGAGCATCGCCGTCGATGCCGGCCGCCCCCTTGCCGAGGCCGTGACCACGATCGCCACGCGCCACCCCGACCAGAGGCTGCGGCTGCGCGTCAGAGACCTCGCCGCGGCCATCGAACGGGGAGACGACTGCTGGTCGTCGCTGCGCGCGGCCCGCATGCTCCGTCCGGGGGAAGCGGGCCTGCTGGAAGCGGCCCAGCGCGTGGGGAACCTGGCCTGGGCCCTGCGCGGAATGGCCGACGACATCGAGTGCCGGGCCGAATACCGTTATCTGCTGTTCATGGAATTCATCCAGCCCGCCCTGCTGGTCACCGTGGGGACGATCATCGGAATCTTCTGCCTGGGCATGTTCCTCCCGCTGACCGAGCTGTTGAACAAACTGTCATGATTGCGACGCCAAGCAAAACGCTCCGTATCAGGGGCTTCCAGGCCAGTGCGTGCCTCTCAATCCGCGGGACGTGTGGAATCCCCGTCGGGCGCTCTCGAGGCCGCGCGTCAGAGACGGACGGGCCTGGAAGCCCATCCTGCCGAATCGGACGACGCTCGTTACCGCCGGCCGCGCAGGTTCCGCCCGGCAGGCAGGACCTGCGTCATCCGCGGCGGGGCGCGGCGCTGCTCGCGGAACTGGCGACGTCGGGAGTGCTCCTGGGGATCGTCATGTCGGCGGCCATTCCCACGCTGGGGTGGATTGTTCGCGAACGCCAGTTCACCCGGCAACGTCAGGCGGCGATTCTCGAAGTCGGCAACGTCATGGAACAGGTGCGGCTGCTCGACTGGGACGCGCTGACCGCGGAACGGGCCGCGCAATTCGAACTTTCCGACGCGCTGCGGGACGAATTGCCCGACGCCGGTCTGAAGGTGGCGGTGGCGGACGACTCCGAGGCGAAAACGCGACGAGTGCTGGTCGAGCTCCGCTGGGACCGCGCCCCCGGCCAGCCCGCCCCGCCCGTTCGACTGACCGCGTGGATCCATCAACCGTCACCACCACAAAACAAGAACTGAAACATATTGCGCTGCTTCAGGCCGTTTAGCCGCGAAGCGCAGCCGAGTGCGATGTTCAATCTGAGGCTTCAATAATCTGCGATGAAAAAACGACATAGAAACTTCGAAATCGTCCCCCGCCGCGGCACATCGCTCGTCGAGATGCTGGTGGTCATGACGGTGGCGGCGGCGATGGTGGGGCTGGCCGTGACGACCATACATCGGCTGCTGGGGGCCGAGCACGAAGCCACAAAGCAGGCGCGCTACGCCGCGTCGGTGGCGCGCCTCTCGCAGGCTTTTCGCGACGATTTGCATGCCGCGCAGAAGGTCGAATTGCCCGCCGTCGAGCCGGGAGAACCCGCCCCGCTCGTAACCACGCTTCCCGACGGACGGCGGATCCGCTACGAGCTCGACGCTCACCGGGCGACGCGCGTCGAAATTGACGGATCCGACGAGACACACCGCGACGCATTCTACTTCCCGCCCCGGTCGCGGCTGGAATTCGACCGCTCGGGGGACCGGGGCCTGGTGCGGCTGACGATTGAAATGCCGGCCGGAGTGGCCTTCGCGAAACCTAAGGATTCCGCCGCCGCGAGTCAGCCGATGCAGCTCCTTTTGATCGAGGCCGCCCCGTTCCGCGCCCGCGATCCCCGGGCGGACGCCGGCAGCGGCCAGCGTGCAAACGACGAACAACTGAATTCCCAGAAAACGCACTGCACCGACAAAGGAGAGAATAATTGATGACCGTCTCCTATTCGTGTCATTCGTGCCATTTGTGGTTCTTTTCTTTCTTCGCAACCACGAATCGCCGAGCGCGGCCGGCCGCCATAACCAGAAAGGAATCAAACCGCGGATGACGCCGATGAACGCGGATGCGCCAATGCCTCTCGTCTTTCATGTCCGCGTATCCGCGTCATCCGCCGTTCTCCTGTTTGCATTTTGCCCGACTCGACGATGAGCGATATGAAGCGCATCCACCATTTCAGTCCGCGTGCACAACATGCCGGCTCCCGCCGGGGGGCGTTCATTGTCGTCGTCATGGTCTGCCTGCTCGTGGCGGGGATGCTTGTGGCCTCACTCCTCAAGCTGGCCCTGCTGCAAGACCGCCAGCTTGTTTACGAACAGGCCCGCTTGCAGGCCGCCTGGCTGGCGGAAGCGGGGCTGGACCGGGCCGCCGGCCGGCTGGCCCGCGAACCGGCGTACGCCGGCGAAACCTGGGACATCGACGCGGACCAACTGGGTGGAGGCGACGCGGCCGCCGTCGTTATTCGCGTGCAGATCGAGGAAACCCGTCCACAGCAACGCACGATCGTCGTCGAAGCCCATTTTCCGGCGGAAGGGCCCTATCAGGCACGGCTGACCCGGGAAACGACGGTCATTCTCTCAAAGGAGTCATAGTTCCCCATGTCCCAAATCCGACATCCGACATCCGAAATCCGAAATCGGTTTCTACATTCGCCGTTCACCCGCCCCCCTCTGCCCCCCCTTGCTCAGGGAGGGAGAAGTGCGCGGCGGCGCCGCGGGTTCACGCTCATCGAGTTGCTGGTGGTGATCGCCATCATCGCGGTGCTCATCGCGCTGCTGCTGCCGGCGGTTCAGCAGGCGCGAGAGGCGGCACGCCGCTGCCAGTGCAAGAACAATCTGATGCAGATCGGGCTGGCGCTGCATAATTACGACATGGCCTACGAGCGACTCCCGCCCGGGTCGGTCGACCCCAATCGGCCGATTCGCAACGAGCCGATCGGCTATCATTTCGGATGGATCGTGCAGATACTCCCCTATCTCGACCAGTTCGGCACTTACGACCATTTCGACTTCAAGGTCGGCGTGTATGACCCGGCGAACCAGCCGGCCCGCAACGTGTACATCAGCGTGCTCCTCTGCCCGTCCAACCCGAAAGTCGGTAGGACTCTGGCAATGAGCACCTACGCTGGCTGCCACCACGACGTCGAAGCCCCCATCGACGTCGACAACAACGGTGTGCTGTTTCTCAACAGTGGCGTCCGTTATCGGGATATCCGCGACGGCGCGTCGAACACGATTTTTGTTGGAGAGATTGCCGATCTGCCGGATGGCCTGGGGTGGGCCTCGGGGACCCGGGCCACGCTGCGAAACGCCGGGACGGGGATCAACGGGGGGCCGGCTTTTCCCCGTCCTGGAATGCCCGGCCAGCCGGCGCTCCCCGGAGCCGGCGCCCCGGGACCGGCGGCTCCCGTGGACAAGGATGCCCTGCTCCTGCAAGCCGGGGGCTTCAGCAGCTACCACGTTGGTGGGGCGCAGTTCGTCATTGGAGACGGATCCGTGCGCTTTCTCAGCCAGAATATCAATCCCGCGACGTTCAAGAATCTCGCCAACCGCGCTGACGGTGAGTTGACGCCGGGTAATTTTTGAGACGGACGACGGGCTTCTCACCCCGGCGTGTCTCTCTCGTTCTCATGCTCCGCGCGGGAACGAGAAAGTACGTCGGGCTTATATCCTGACAGCGACGTGAGTCCACGCGTCCGCTCCAGCAAGCCGGCCAACAGGCGTGCTCCCAAGCGGAATAATTTGCTAATGGAGAGGCGGACGACCATGCAGCGCGACCCCCCCTGCCCCCCCTTGCTCATGGGGGGAGATGGTTTTCAGAAGCGGGCACCTCTGTCTCCGACTGCTATCGCACTGCCGCCGCGCCGCCCCGGATTCACGTTGCTCGAACTGCT
>JBLMWR010000167.1:0-6699 GCA_050257335.1 Deltaproteobacteria bacterium
AAGATTGTCAATTTGGGCGAAGACGAGGAAGAACCGCGGATAACGCGGTTGAATTCGTTTTGGTTCCGGCCGCAGGCCGGGCTATGTCTTTCGCGCCTTTCGTGGACCCCCTGTCAGAGCAACTTGGAGGGAAAACCTGCCCCACGGGGTGGCGGATTCAGGAAGCGCAAATCGGGCTGCCCGCGGTTGTCATTCGCGGTAAATCTCTCTAGAATTCTGGGTTCCGCTCGGCCCCGCGCTGGAAGTCAGAATTCGGCGACCGAAGTGCCGGCGGCATAAAAGGTTGGCGCGTAAGTGACGCATGTTTGAAAGTATCACCAAAGGCCTGGAAGGGGCGCTGTCGCTGTTCCGGGGTCAGGGGAAGCTGACCGAGAGCAACGTGCAGGAGGCGCTGCGCGCGGTCACCCAGGCCCTGCTCGAGGCCGACGTCAATTACACCGTCGCCCAGCAGTTCACCGAGCGCGTCTCGCAGGCCGCGGTCGGCATGCAGGTCCTCAAGTCTCTCAACCCGTACCAGCAGTTCGTGGGGATCGTCCACCGCGAACTGGTCAACCTGATGGGGCCGGTCGATCACTCGCTGCACCTGCGGCGCGGCGAAGTCGTCGTCCTCATGCTGTGCGGGTTGCAGGGGAGCGGGAAGACGACGACGTGCGGCAAGCTGGCGCGCATGCTGCAGGAGGCGCAGTGGCGGCCGATGCTCGTTGCCGCCGACATGCAGCGTCCCGCGGCCATCGACCAGCTCAAGATCATCGGCGAGCAGCTCGGGGTGCCGGTCCACAGCGAGCCTCCCGGAACAAATGCCGTCAGGGTGTGCCAGAACGGCGTCGCCGCGGCCCGCAAAGAGGGGAACATCGACGTGGTGATCCTCGATACGGCGGGCCGGCTGCACATTGACGCCGAACTGATGCAGGAGCTGGAACAGATCGACCTGAAGCTCAGCCCCCAGCAGATTCTGCTGGTGTGCGACGCCATGACAGGTCAGGACGCGGTCAATTCGGCCAAGGCCTTCAACGAGGCGCTGGAGCTCGACGGGGTGATCCTGACGAAGCTCGACGGCGACGCGCGGGGTGGGGCGGCGCTGTCGGTCAAGGCGGTGACGGGAGTCCCGATCAAGTTTATCGGCGTGGGCGAACAGCTCGACAAGCTGGAGCCGTTCCACCCCGACCGCATGGCGGGACGAATCCTGGGGATGGGGGACGTGCTGACGCTGGTCGAAAAGGCGCAGCGCGAGTTCGACGCCGAGCAGATGGCCGCCCAGCAGGAGAAGCTCCTGAGGGGGAAGTTCACGCTGGTCGACTTCCGCGAGCAGATGACGCAGATCAAGAAGCTGGGGCCGATGCGGCAGATCATGAAAATGATCCCCGGCCTGGGGAAGGTCGCCGACATGCTCGACGGCGACGTCGACCCCGAACAGGATCTCAAGCAGATCGAAGGGATCATCGATTCGATGACGCCGCAGGAGCGGGAGAACCCCGACCTGATCGACATCGGGCGGCGGCGGAGGATCGCCGCCGGAAGCGGCACCGATCCGGCGGACGTCAACAAGCTGCTCAAGGAATTCTCGGTGATGTCGGGGATGATGCAGCAGATGGCGGGGATGAACAAGCTGCAGCAGTTCCGCCAGATCAAGCAGATGGCCGACGGGGGGCTGTTCAATCCCGGCGCGCAGGTGCAGTTGCAGAAACAGCGCAGCGCCCGCGGCCCGATGGACAAGCGGGCCGAGCAGGAAAAGAAAAAGAAGATGCGGAAAGAAGCCAAGAAGCAGCGGAAGAAGAACCGGCGCTGAGAAACGACACGCGCCCCGCAAGCGAAGCGGCTAAACAAATCATTGGGTTCAAAAATCGACGATCTCAGGTTTTCTTGAAGGAGAATTTTGTGTCAGTTCGCATTCGCATGAAGATGACCGGGCGCAAACATCAGCCCTTTTTCCGGATCTGCGTGATCGACCGTCAGAAGTCGCGGGACGGTCTGCCGATCGAGGAGCTGGGGACGTACGACCCGATGGTGAAGGTGAAATCCGAGCGGGTGAAGCTCAACATGGAGCGGATCGAATACTGGATGTCGGTGGGAGCGACCCCCAGCGACCGCGTGGCGACGCTCTTGAAGAAGATCAGGAAGAACGACTTTGGCCAGCCGCTTCCTCCGCCCGAGCGGGTCAAGCCGAAGGAATTGCCCGTGGCCGAAGCGCCGGCCGCCGAAGCGGCGCCCGCCGAAGGAGGCGAGGCAGGGTCGTCGTGACGCTCATCGACCCGCTGAAACTGCCCACGGGACGCGGCCCGTGGGCTTCGACTGCGTTGCTTGGCCGCCCCGCTCGCGAGGTCGGTTGATTTCATTCGTCATTACGGATTGCATCATTTCGTGCCCCCATGCGGTTCGACATCCTCACCCTCTTTCCCGATCTTTTCGAAAGCTATCTCCAGCAGAGTCTGCTGAAGAAGGCGATCGATCGGGGTCTGGTCGAGGTGCACCGCTGGAACTTCCGCGACTGGGCCGCCGGCAGGCACCAGTCGGTGGACGACAAGCCGTTCGGCGGTGGACCGGGGATGCTGCTGGCCTGCCAGCCGGTGTTCGACTGCGTCGAAGCCGTACAGAAGGAAGGCCCGGCTCCGGGACGGCTGGTGATGCTCACGCCGCAGGGGCGGCGGCTCGACCAGGGGCTGGTTCAGGAACTGGCCGCGTCGCCGCGGCTGGTCCTGTTGTGCGGGCGGTACGAGGGGTTCGACGAGCGGATCCGGCTGGGCCTGGCGCCGCTGGAAGTCTCCGTGGGAGACTTTGTCACCAACGGGGGGGAAGTGCCGGCGATGCTGATTATTGACGCCGTCATTCGTCTCATCCCGGGGGTGCTGGGGGACGAAACGAGCAGCAAATGCGAATCGTTTGCCGACACCGGGCTGCTGGAGTATCCGCAATACACGCGGCCGCGGGAGTTTCGGGGGATGCAGGTTCCCGAGGTGCTGGTGGAGGGGGACCACGGGAAGATCGCCGCCTGGCGCGAAGAGGCCAGCCGGCTGCGGACGCGGATGGTCCGGGGGGAGTTGCCGGAGCATGCGGGGCGGACCGCGGACGAAGATTGAGGAATAACGATGCGACCCCGCCGACCTCGCGTCGGTGGTGAGATGATTGTGCACTACGACGATGCGTCGTGCAAACAGCTTCTATCGAAAAGGAAATCGTCACCATGCCTGCCAAAAAAACGGCCATCATGAAACAGGTCGAAGCCCCCAGTCTGAGGGCCGAGCCGCTGGAATTCTCGATCGGCGACACCGTCAACGTTCACACCCGCATTCTGGAAGGAGACAAGGAGCGCATTCAGATCTTCAACGGCGTGGTCATCGCCCGCCGCGGAAGCGGCACGCGCGAGCTGTTCACTGTTCGCCGAATCGTCGGCGGCGAAGGGGTCGAGCGCACCTTTCCGATCCATTCGCCGAAGATCGCCAAGCTGGAAGTGGTGCGGCACGGCAAGGTCCGCCGGGCGAAGCTGTTTTACCTGCGCGACCGGATGGGCAAATCGACACGGCTGTCGGAACGGCGCGAAGCCAACGAGGTCAAGTAGGGGGCAGGGTGTTGAGGGGGTCGAAGAGGTCGAATGAGTGAGGGCCGCTGGAGTCCCGGCTTCAGCCGGCGAGCGTCGCGAAAGGCCGCCTGAAGCCGGGACTGCAGCGCACGGCCGTCTTCACACAAGAGAGGGAGAGCGTCTGGGCTCTTCGACCTTTTTGTGATCCTTTCGACACTTCGACCTCATTCAATGCCGAGGCCAGATGTGAAGCTCCCGCGGATCTTCTCGACTCCGGCCGTTTCGAAATTCCTGGAGGGTTTCATTGGGCAGTCCTCCACCGGCTGGCTGGCGGGGTGGCTGGGGGATAAGGGAGAACGTCTGGCGGCCCGCTATCTGCGCCGGCTGGGTTACAAGATTTTGGCGCGCCGCTATCGCACCGCCATGGGGGAGATCGATTTGATCGCCCGCGAGGGAGCGTGCATCGTGTTCGTCGAAGTCAAGACTCGCCGGTCGGATGCCGCCGGACAGCCGCACGAAGCGGTCGATGCATACAAACAGGCACAGCTCACGCGCCTCGCGCTGGCGTTCCTCAAGCGGTACCGGCTGCTCGACCAACCGGCCCGCTTCGACGTCATCTCGATCGTGTGGGAAGGCGCCGGCGCCGAGCCGCAAATCGTTCACTACCGCAACGCGTTCGAGCCCCCCGGACGGGGACAGATGTTTTCTTAGAAAAGCGTCGAAGAGGTCGCATGAAAATCGGACTTGTCGGTTACCAGGGAAGCGGGAAGAGCAGCGTCTTCGAGCTGCTCACGGGGACCAAACCGGACCCGTCGAAAGTGCATCTCGGGCAGGTGGGCATGGCAACCCTTCCCGATCGCCGCTTCGACGGGCTGGTGAACCTCTACAAACCCAAAAAGATCACCCCCGCGAAGATCGAATTGTTCGATACTCCCGGGCTCAGCCGCGAGCACGGCGAAAGCAACAACCAGCGGATCTCGGTCGTCCGCGAGGCCAACGCACTGGTCCACGTCATCGGGGCTCACGCGGGGGGCGATCCTGTCGCCGACGCCCGGCTGTTCGAAGAAGACCTGATGCTGGCCGACTTGCAGGTGCTGCAGAATCGGATTGAGCGGCTGGAAGCGAGCGTCAAGAAGAACCGGCCGGACAAGGATGCATCGCAGGAAGAGCTGCTGCTTCTGCGCCCCATCGAACAGCTTTTGCAGGCGGGCAAGCTGTTGCGAAACGTCGAGTTCAGCGCCGACCAGGAGAAGGTCACGAAGTCGTTCTCGCTTCTGACCCGCAAGCCGCAATTGATTCTGCTCAACACGTCCGACGCGACGGTCGACGAAGCGGCAGTCGGCAAGCTGACCGCCGCCGGTTATCGCGTCGTCGCCGCGCCGCTGGGAATCGAGTTGGAGGTGCAGGCGCTCGATGAGAGCGAGCGGGCGGCGTTTGCTGCCGACTTCGGCCTGAAAGAGCCCTCGCGCGACCGCGTGCTGCGCGCGATTTTCGAAGCCACCGAGCAGATCACCTTTTTCACCTCCGATGAAAAGGAAGTGCGGGCGTGGCTGCTGAAACGCGGATCGACGGCCCTCGACGCGGCCGGGACGATTCACAGCGACCTCGCTCGCGGGTTCATCCGCGCCGAAATCATGGCCGTCGACGATCTGTTGCGGCTGGGCTCGGAGCGCGAGGTGAAGGCAGCCAACCTGTACCACACGGTCGGCAAAGACCACGTGATGCGCGACGGGGACGAAATTGTCGTCCGGTTCAACGTTTAAATGTCTGCCCTGCCTGAACGCGACGGGGCGAACCGATCGATTGTATCGGGAATACGGGCGCTGACGTGCGGTGCTCGCCGGTTGGTGGGGCCGCCGCAGGGGCTTGCCGGCGCGGCAGGGGTAAATGCCTCAATGCCTCAGGGCAGGCGGCCGATTTAACCGGACACGGCTCGTTGCCGCGCCTGATTTTCGGTCGGCGCCAAGAGCCGATTCAACGAAATGTCGAAATGCAGAGGACGGGTGGTGTAGGTGGAGTTGCCCGATTGGGGCAGCTAACCTACAATTTAGTGGAATAAAGCCGTTTTCACCTGGAGTCGCCAGCGGTGCCCGATTTGCCCCGAATCCTCGTCTATGGCGGGAAGAGCGAGCAAGCCGAGTCGATGGTTGCCGCTCTGGCGCAGCGCTTCGTGCCGGTCCGCGCCGCGGTCATGGAAGAAGCGCTGCGGCAGTTGCGCGGCGCGGAGTTCGCCGGGATTTGTCTTCTGGATCCGCGCGCCGGGCGTTTGTGCGATGCGAGCCTGCTTCCGGAGGTCGGTGGGATTCTCTCCCAGATTCCCGACGGACTGGCGATCCTGGACGTGCGGCTGAAGATCGTGTGGACCAATCGCCGGTTTCAGGAGCTGGCCGGCTGCGGCGAACCGCCGATCGGCGTCGGTTTTTACGACGCGTTTGGCGCTCCCGAGATTCTGGGGCCCGACCTGAGTCCATTTCACACGGCCCTGGGGACGGGGACGGCCGCCCGCAGCACGCTTCGCCTGGGTGAGAAAACGTATTTTCAGGTGCATGCGACTCCGGTCAGCGCGCCCGAAAGTTCGATTCCCTGTTACCTTGTCGTCTCGGTCCGCGATGTCTCGGCTGAAGTCCTGCAGCAGCAGAAACTGAGTGCGATCTATCAGGCCGGGCTGGAACTGGGGGACCTGTCTCCGCCCGAGCTGCTCGAGATGAGCGTGCAGGACCGGGTTGAGCTGCTCAAATCGCGGATCATCCACTACACCAAGGACCTGCTCGAATTCGAGACGGTCGAGATCCGCCTGCTCGACCGCGCCACGCAGAAGCTCGAGCCCCTGCTCACCGTGGGAATGATTCCCGAAGCCGCGTCGAGGGAACTGTATGCCCGGCCGCAGGGGAACGGCGTGACCGGTTTCGTCGCCGCCACCGGCAAGAGTTACCTCTGCGAAGATACGACGAACGACCCGCTGTATCTGGTCGGGGCGGCCAACGCCCGCAGCTCACTCACCGTGCCCCTCATTCTCCACGAGCAGATTCTCGGCACGTTCAACGTCGAAAGCACCCGTCCGGGGGCCTTCAACGAAAACGACTTGCAGTTCCTCGAGCTGTTCAGCCGCGAAGTCGCTGTGGCGCTCAACACGCTCGAGCTGCTCGTCGCCGAGAAGATGACGACCGCCACCGAAAGCACCGAAA
>JBLMWR010000168.1:0-6896 GCA_050257335.1 Deltaproteobacteria bacterium
CCAGTCCCACAACCAGTACAGGTCGAAGAGGTGGTCTTTCAGCGCCTTGTAGGTGAACCACCCGCCGCTGAACGTGTGGGCCATGTTGGGCGAATCGAAATGGCTCCCGAACACCGACACGGGGCCGTCTCCGAACGTCCCCGTGTTCACCGGGCGCGTGAACCAGAGGTCGAAATCCCATTCGGCTCCCCGCGTGAACAGTTTCAGGCCTTCGAAATTGCGGCGGACGTTCGCCCAGTCGAAGGCTGACACCAGCCGCTGTGAGCCATAATGCAATTCCTGCCGCCCCACGCGAAACCAGAGCGGCCGATCGTCGTCATCGTCGAATGTCCACAGCCGCAGATCGAGAAACAGGTTCTGCACGTCCCAGCGATTGACGTCGATGCCGGTGACCGGCAGGGGATTGTTGTCCATCGACGCGTCGATTCCCTCGACATAGACGCGGAGCCAGTCGCTGACCTTCAGATCGAGATACTGCCGCCAGCGCCAGAGCTGATAGTCGCCGCGTCCCGGGGCGCCCGGCCGCAGCCGGTTGCTCTCGTCCATCTGGCGAAACCGCACCTCGCCGCCGTAGGAAATGCGGGTCGGGTCGGGAAGGCCCGCCAGCGGGAGGAATTCGCGAATCTGGATGTTGTTCGGATCGTCGCATTCCAGGTCGGGAATGCGCATTTGTCCGATGGTGAGCGCCCGCACGTCCCGGTCTTTCAGCCGTTCTCCCACGACGTACTCATGATTCGGATCCCGCAGAAAGCTGAAATCGTTCTCGAAGAAGACACCCTTCCAGGGCTGCGGGGCCGGCCGCATCCCGTAAAACGGAGCCGACAAAGCGTAGGACAGCGCGTCGCCGCCAGGAATGCCTGAAGCCGGTGCCCAGGGCGCTGGGACGCCGCCCCAACCCTGCGCCAGCCGGGGATCCAGACTTTGGCCGTAGGGCGAGACGGCTGGCGGAACGACCGGGGATTTGTCGCCGCCAGCATCGGCGGGTGCCGCGTTTCCCGCTGGCGGGGGAATGTCATCGACCCGCGGACTGTCCGCGCGGGCCTGCATTGCCGTGAGCAGGAAGGCTGTCGCCAGCCCGTGCGCGCACATGGGGATCAACTTCTGCATGGCGCGGTGATCTGCTTGCGAATGAATGGTCTCGTTTCAATGGCTGTTCCCTGTAATCGTCGGATTTCCGCCGCGGCAAACTCAATGCGGCTGTGCCGAAAACTCTGGCAAAAGGGGCTGTATTGGTTGTAAGGTCGCAGACCCGATGCATTTTGCCCAGACTGCCGCCGACCTTTGGGTCGCCGGTAAACGATCAGACGGCACATCGCCGGTTACCGGATGACGGCTGCCCGCGCCCCGGGACGGGTGACGGCGCGCCTCGTCGAACCTCAGCAAGTTGTCTGTTCTGCCGCCGGATCGAGTCCGAAAGTTGGAGCGGCCGCGACAGGACCAAGCGACGCACGCGCCGTCCCTTCGGCCGACCGCAGTCGCAGCACGGTCACGTGCAGCCAGGCCAGGCAGCCGGCGGTCAGAAGGAGCAGCGCGGCAAAGGCCATTTGCGGGATGCCGGTGGCCCGCCCCACCGCGCCGAGGGCAGGGGGGAGGAAGAAGCCCCCCAGGGCCCCGAGCATCCCGACCATGCCCCCCACTGCTCCCACGTCATCAGGGAAATAATTCGGAATGTACTTGAAGACAGATGCCTTGCCGATCCCCATGCAGCAACCGACGACAAAAATGAGCGCTGCAAATGCCGGCGCGGTCGGCCGGTAGGCGATCTCCACGAAATCACCGGCGGGGAGGGCGAGCACCGTCAGCGTCGCGGTCATGCCGATGAAAACCGCGTACGTGACGACGCGCGGGCCGTATCTGTCGGAAAGCCAGCCCCCCAGCGGCCGCAGCAGGCTGGCCGGGAAAATGAAAGTCGCCGTGTACAGTGCCGCCTTGTGCAGCGAGATCCCCCAGGTGTCGATGTAGAATTTCGGGAGCCAGCCCGAGAGGGCCACGTAAGCCCCGAAGACGACCACGTAGTACAGACTGAACCGCCAGACTCGCACGTCGCGCAAGGGGGCGACGATCTCGCGGTACGTGCGCCCCTGCACCGGACGCGGATCGCATGCCGGTGCCAGCACGATGATCACCGCCGCCATCACCAACAGGCTGACCGAATAGCAAGCCGGCACGGCCCGCCAACCGCCGGGAAACCAGCCGCCCAGCCAGCCTTCGGCCGGAACCAGCGTCAGGATCGAAGGGACGAACAGCACCAGCAGTTTCGTCCCGGCAGCCCCGACGTTCCCGGCCCCGAAAACGCCCAGTGCCGTTCCTTTGGTCTGCGGCGGAAACCATGCCGAGTTCCAGGCGACGCCGACGGCGAACGAGTTCCCCGCCAGTCCGAACAGGGCGGCGCAGACGAGTAATCCCGAGTAACTCGTCGCGAGACCGAAGAGATAGGTCGGTACGGCCGACAGCAGCAGCAGAAAGACCATCATGTTTCTGCCGCCGTAACGGTCGGCCCAGATCCCGAAGTTGAGCCGCAGCAGGGCCCCCGAAAGAATGCTTGTGGCCATCAGCCATTCGAGCTGTGCGTCCGACAGACCCAGCCGGTTGCGGATGGGAATTCCCAGGACCCCCAGCATCAGCCAGACGTTGAACATCAGCGTGAAGGCGGCCGTCGACAGCGACAGCACGCGCTGCCGGTCGTTTTGTGTCGACGCCGGAGCCGCCCGATTCTTGTTTTCTTTCACCACGCGACGCCTCCCGGTGTTACATCAGTCAGATTGCGTGTTACGGTTGTAAGTAGGTCCCGCCTGCCGGGCGGGACCTCGTGCGCCGTCTGGTGTCGCAAGCTGCACTGAAACCCGCGTCGGTGCACGATGCGTGGGAATCCGCGGGTCTGGTTCGCTACCTCCGGTTGATCAGGTCCCGCCCGACCACCGCTGCGCGCGGTGGTGCCCGCGGGACCTATGGATTCCTTCCCGCCGCGCGGATGCGTACCGAGCAGGCTTTGTATGACGGTTGCCGCGAATAAGGATCAAAAACAGCGTCGGTCAACTGGTTGACGGTTTCGTAGTGCATGGGGATGAACACCTGGCCGGGACGGACGACCGCCGAGACGAACGCCCGGGCCACGATGCTTCCCCGCTGCGATTCGACTGCGACAAGCTGGTTCTGCGCGATCGAGAGCTCCCGCGCGTCGGCCGGGTTGATCTCGACATACGCGTTCTGTGGCGACAGCTTCCGCAGCACCGCCGACTTGTTCGTGCGGGTCTGCGTGTGCCACTGGGCCGCCGTCCCGCGCCCGGTGAGCAGAATGAACGGATACGCCGGCGTCGGCGGTTCGGGCATCGGTCGCGGCGCTTCAAAATGGAACCGGGCCCGGGCGTCGGCGTGGTAGAACCGGCCGTCGCCGAACAGCCGGCGGTGCGGCTCGTCGGTGGTTTCCCCCGCCGGATACGGCCATTGAATGCCGCCGCGCTCGTCGAGCGTCCGGTAATCGCGGATCCCCGAGATGTCGCACGGCCGCCCCTGCGAGAGGCGCTTGAGGATCTCGAAGACCGCTTCCGGCGAGGCCCATTCGCGGAACATCTCGCCAACTCCCCAGGCGTCGGCGATGAGCTTGAAGATCGAGAAATCGGCCAGTGCCTCGCCGGGTGCGCGAGCGACTTTCTTGACGAGCCCGAGCCGCCGCTCGGAGTTGATGAACGTCCCCTCTTTTTCTCCCCACGCCGCGGCGGGAAGAACGAGATCGGCCCATTGCGCGGTCTCGGTCGAGTGGTACATGTCCTGAACCACGAGGAATTCGAGCCGATCAAGGATCTCGGCAAGCTGGTTCTGGTTGATCCACGAATGGGCCGGGTTGGTGGCCACGACCCACAGCCCCTTGATCTTCCCCTTCAGAATCCCGGAGATGATTTCGGGATAGGCCCAACTGTTCCGATCGGGAATCCGCCGCTCGTCGATTCCCAGGATGCGGGCCACGTCGGCCCGGTCCGCGGCGTTCTCGAAATCGCGGCCGCCGAGCAGGTTGGTCGTGTTGCTGAAGAGCCGCGAGCCCATCGCGTTGCACTGTCCGGTTATCGAATTGGCTCCCGTCCCCGGCCGGCCGATGTTCCCGGTCATCAACGCCAGGTTCACCAGGCTCTGGGCGGTCCGCACCCCCTCGTAACTCTGGTTGACCCCCATCGTCCACCAGAAAGAGACGCGTTCTCCCTCGTGAATCAGCCGGGCCAGCTCGTAGAGCCGTTTGATTTCGATGCCGCTCGCCGTCGCCACGCGCGCGGGTGTGAAGTCGGCCAGGAACGCGGCGAATTCCTCGAACCCGCTGGTGTGGGCCGCCACGTAGTCGCGGTCGATCCAATTCTGCTCGATCAGAATGTGGGCCAGGCCGTAAAAGAACACCAGGTCGGATTTGGGGCGGATGGCGAAATGCCGGGCGGCCTGCATGGCCGTTTCCGTCTTCCGCGGATCGACGACGACGACCTGCGGCTGATGCCGGTTGCGGAACACCCGCTCCCACAGAATCGGGTGCGCGATGCACAGGTTCGAGCCGACGAGGACGATCACGTCCGACTCTTCGAGATCGGCATACGTGTACGGAGGTGCGTCGAACCCGAACGACTGCTTGTACGTCACGACCGACGTCGCCATGCACTGCCGGGTATTTCCGTCGCCGTGGATCATCCCCATGCCGAATTTGGCGAGAGCCCCCAGGAGGGCCATTTCTTCGGTCACGATCTGCCCGGTGCTGAGGAAGGCGACGGCTTCGTTGCCATATTCCGCCTGAATCGCCCGGAAACGGGCCACGAAGGTTTTCAGGGCCCGCGGCCAGTCGACCGGTTCCAGCGCGCCGCGGTCGTTCCGCAGCAGGGGACCGGTCGCCCGATCCGTCGCCTTCAGAACCGAGAGCGCTTCCCACCCCTTCGGGCACGCCATTCCCAGGTTGACGGGGTATTCGGTCTCGGGAGTCAATCCCACGGCTTCTCCCTGCCGCAGATGGATCTTCAATCCGCAGCCGGTCGAACAGTAACCGCAGGTCATCGTCGTCGTTGCATCGGGGAGTTCTCGCTGCGGCACCTGCCCCAGGCCGAAGCCTCCCGGCGCGAGCAGCAGCTCCTGCGTCAACCGTCCGTCGCGCTCGTACAGAATCATGTGCGCAGCCCTCCCGGCATGCGCGAGGCGACCACGGCGGTGAAGAACAGATACCGTTCGAGTACTTCCCCGGCGACGAGCGCCGCGAACTGGCCGGCGATCACCAGGTGCAACAGCAGCGGCGCGACCGCCGACGGTTCTGCGCGTCCGAGACAGATCGCGGGCAGAAGAATCCCGCCCGCGATCCCTAAGACGAAGCGCCATTTCGCCGCTCGCGCCAGATCTCCGGTCATGAGCAGGGCCGATCGTTTCAGAGGGGACATCTGCTTGCTGCGCAGGTGCGCGAACAGCGACGCCTCGAAGAGCAGCTTGCACGCCGCGGTGACGATCAACCCCGGGACGAGCACTGCGGTGAGGCTGCGAACCGCGCCGACGGCCGAGGCCGAAATCGCGAAATCGGCTCCCGCGAGCATCGTGAAGAGAGCCGTAGATTGCCCCAGCAGCAGGGTCGTCAGCCCGAAACGGATGGTGGTCGCCGGGCCGTTCCACAGCGCCCGCCGGGTGCAATGATAAATCATGATCGAGCAGACGATCCCCGCCAGTCCCGCGCCGACGACTGCCAGGCCGAGGGCCGTCTGCAGTTTGGCACTGCCAGCCTCCGACAGGTCGGAAAGCCGGACGACCCCCGCGTACAGGATCGCGAGCAGGGCGAAGAAGCCAAAGGCCACGATCTCGCGGCTGAGCCACGACGATCGCAGGCCGATCACGGCCCGAAACGCCAGGTGTGGGCGCCCCAGGTGCAGGGTGCTGGCCGCGAGGGCCATCAGGCCGAACAGCACCGCCCCGCCGGCGTGGGCGGCGCGAATTCCCTGAAGCTGCTGATGTTCCGGCAACAATTCCAGCAGCAGCCCCACGAGGAATGCGCCCACCGACAGTTGAGTGAGGACCAGCATCAGCGCCAGCGGCCAGTGGGCATGCTCCGGACGGACCGAATAGTAGTCGGCTGGCAGCGTGTTGCGCGGGAAGACGCGGTTCGTCCGGTAGTGCGTCGTCGGCTGCGTCTGTTGTGGATCGGGGGCGCCGGGAAGAAACGCGCCGCTTTCGCAGTTCTCGGCCGCTTCCTGCCGGCGGACCGTCGTGATCCGGATCGCCTCGTTGGGACACGACTGGATGCACGCCGGAGCTTCGCCGACCGCGAGCCGGTTCGAACACATGTCGCATTTGCGGACGATCCCCCGCGCCCGGTTGTATTTGGGAACGTCGTAGGGGCACGCCAGGATGCAGTACTGGCAGCCGATGCACTGGTCGTCCAGATGCCGCACGATCCCCGTCAGATCGTCCTTCTCGTAAGCCCGCACCGGGCAGACGTTGAGACACGCGGGATCGAGACAGTGATGGCACGCCGCGGTGACGTGCTGCAGAAAGGGCTCAGCGTCGTTCCCTCCGTGCAGGAGCCCCACGTCGCGCCAGGTTTCGGTCTCATCCAGACCATTGAGCGAGTTGCACGCGGCCACGCACGCCTTGCAACCCGAACAGGCATCGAGATCGACTTCGAAGGCGTACTGCTCTCCCGGTCCAGGGGGCGCCGCTGGGAGCAATGCCGAGTAATACCGGGCCTGCAGCGGAAGGTCGGCCTCCTCGTGCCGCTGCGAAAACCGCTCGACCGCCGTCAGCTCCCGCTGTTCGAACAGGTACCGATCGACCAGCGTCATGGTCGTTGAACCCGGCGCATCGCCCGCGCGGGACGGCAGCGGATCAAGGTCGGCGACGGTGGGCATGGATTTCGGATGTGGGATTCTGGATTTCGGATTTGTAAATCACGC
>JBLMWR010000169.1:0-3206 GCA_050257335.1 Deltaproteobacteria bacterium
CACAAGATTCCGCTTTGAACCGCCGATGGCGGCAGGACAAAATTCCCCGCGCCGGGACGGAAATCCCTGATCGCCGGCGCGGGCCCTTCGGCTTCTTTCTGAGTCTTCACAACTTCGATCGGGCCGTAATCATCACCGCCAGGGTCTGGTTGTTCTTCACTTCCGTCGCCACGGTGGCCGATGCACCGGCTTTCAGATCCTCCAGCTTGACCGCCTTGCCGTCGAGCGTGATCTTGGCCGCCGCATCCACCGAAAATGAGTGGACCTTCCCGGCGTTGTCCTTGATCTCGATCTTCCCGGCTCCGGCCTTTTCGATGGTGCCGTCGAACGACTGTCCGGCAATTGCATACGTCGCCACAAGCCAGGCCAGAGTCACCATCGCAAGCGTCAATGCGAACATTCGAGAAACCATGTTTCTTCTCCTGAATTCGAAGTCACGGAATGAGCCGGCGGAGAATACCGTTCCTCCGCACCGGCGACTTGCCGCCCGATTCCCCCGATCCTTCTGTCGGGGATGTGTCGTCCATGGTTCACCTCCGTTGAATTTCGTTGCGGTCTTCGTGTCGTGGCCGCCGTTGCCTCGCCCACGCGCCTCGCTTCTGAAAAACTCTGTGACCCTCCCGCGCACAGAAAAAACGACCGCACTGTCGATGGGAACGGTATGCCTGCAGAGCGCGAACGCAAATCGGAGAAATCCCCTGCCCGCCAATCGGGATAATCCCCATAAATCCCCGGGACGCCGCCTTTGCGCAATTGTGTTCCCAGAAGGTCCAAGACGGGCGACCAGCCGCCGCACCCCGATGGGGCGTGCCGAAACTCCTCCCGACTCTTGGAATTCGGAAACATCGCCTGTAACCTGTGCCGGATGCGTGGCATCATAGGAGCCGGATTGTGGAATTCTTCCGCAAACACGCCGTCTGAAGCCGGGACTCCAACGGAAGCTGGTTCGCTCGCGTGAAAGACTCTCGACCACGGAACGGGCTCGCGATCCTCCTGATCGCAGGCATCGCGCTCTGGCTGCCGATGCGCGACGCCGGGGCGCGGGCGGACAACGGCAAAAAGCCGGTCCGCGCCAAACCGGCGAAGGAGGAAAAAAACGAGGCGCCGGACGGGCAGGGGGTCACCCTGACGCCGGAAGTGTTCCTGATCCGCGATCCGGTTGTCCTGGCCGAGCTCGATCTGAACGAGCCCCAGAAAGCCGCGCTGGCGGAACTGGCGCCGGCGGCGAACGAAGAAGCCTGGAAGTTTCGCGATGTAACCCCGGATGCCGGCGCGGCGTCCGAGGCGATTCAGAAGCTCAACGACCTGATGGACGCGCGCCTCGCGAAACTGCTGAGTCCGCCCCAGGTTGAGCGGCTGGAGCAGATCGTTCTGCAGATCCAGGGACCGGCCGCGATTCACAGGCCGGCGGTGGCCGAAAAACTCGGGCTTTCCGCCAGCCAGCGCGGACGCATCGCCGCCATCGGCGCCGAACACCGGCAAGCTCTTCGCGACATTCGCGAGCAGGCCCGAGCCGGCAAGAACCCGGCCGCGCTTTCCCGGCAGCTCGAGCAATTGCAAAGCGGATTGCAGAGCGATCTTCTGGCGATGCTTACACCGGCACAGCGCGGGCGATGGAATGCGCTCCTGGGAAAGCGGCTCGACCTTGCCCGACTGCAGCCGCTTCTGGCCCAGGCCCCGGAGTTGCGCGAGGTCGATGCATGGATCAACAGTGAGCCCCTCACGCTGGCCGGACTGCGGGGGCAGGTTGTCGCCCTCCACTTCTGGACCTTCGGCTGAATCAACTGCATCCGGAACTACCCTTGGTACAAGGGTTGGCACGAAAAGCTGAGTCGCAAAGGGTTGACGATCATCGGCGTCCACACTCCCGAAACCGAGGGAGAAAAGGTCGTCGACAACATCCGCCGGAAAGCGAAAGAGAACGGGCTCCTCTTTCCCATCGCCGTGGACAGCCAGCTCAAAAACTGGAACGCCTGGAGCAACTCCATCTGGCCCGCCGTGTACCTGATCGACAAAAAGGGGAACGTGCGCTACTGGTGGTACGGCGAGCTGAACTGGCAGGGGAACGAGGGAGAGAAATTCATGCGCGAGAAAATCGTCGAGCTGCTGGCGGAAAAGTGATTACCGAGCGGCCCAGGCCAGGCTGTCGAGGAACTTGCGGGCGACCATGTATTCATTGGCCGGGAGGCTCTGCACGTCCTTCCGCAGCCGTCCCGTCATTTTGTCGGCCGCCGCGTGAACCGCTTCGGAGGTGCCCGCGGTTTGCGTCGTCTTGGCGCGGAGCTCGAAGAGCTGCTCGAGTTCTTTGCGGTCCCCCGCGTATTTGTCGGCCTGCAACACTTCCGGCCAGGTGATCTGCCCCGTCACGGGATCGAGCGCGTCGGGGGGAAGCGGGCGGGGAAGGCCGGACGCAGCGGCCAGCGCCAGCGCCTCGGGTGAGTGCTTTTCCCGCGCGCGCTTCGCGACCATCAGCTTCTGGTGCGCTTCCTGCCCCTCCAGATAATTCTGCCACCACTTCTTCTGGTTGTCGAGATACCGGCCGCGAGCCTCTTCGTAGTTGACGCCGGCGGCCGACGTGAGGGCGTTGTATTCTCCCTCGGCACGGATGACGTTCGACATGCCATACAGGTAATTGCTCTCGACGGTTCCCCCGCCGAATCCATAGCCGTAACCGCCGTAGCCCCACCCCGGCCCGAAACCAACGCCGAAACCGACGAAGGGCTGCACCTGGGCGCTCGCGGGTTGTGAAAAACCGACCATGGCGCCGGTGACGAGCACGAAGAGGACAATCGCGCGGATTCTCGGCATGGGACAGCTCCCGGAACGCTGTTGTGACTCGGCCATTTGGGGTAGCATATTATCCGCCTGCCTGGGGGCGAAATCAAGGAGCCCGTCGAGCCGCGTCAGGCTTCGGGCGCATCCTGTAATTGGGTGTGGTTCGAAAGTTCAGCGAGTATCGTATGGTGGTCGGGTGGCCCACTCTTAAATAACAGATGTACCCTTAACCACCGGCCGGTCATCGCCCATCACAGCGTATGTCGCACCTCGCGAGCTCGCTCTCTCATTTTCCACTTTCCTGCGATCACCGCACGATGAAAACATTTTCCGCGTTCGTTCTGCTTGCCTGTACTCTCCGGGCGACATCGGCGCATGGGGTCGAGCCGGCGGAAGTCGAAGCGATCGTCCGCGATTTGCGCTCCCCCCGG
>JBLMWR010000170.1:0-3388 GCA_050257335.1 Deltaproteobacteria bacterium
CCTCGACGACGCGCTCCGGCGAAACCAATCCTCCCCCGCGCACGGTGAGGTCGGGTCCGGCGATTTTGAGAGGGGCGAGCATTTCCGCTACCTCGGCATAGCTGTACCCGAAATCATCCAGATGATCGGTGAACAGGCAGATACGTTCGTCAATCGGTTTCACCGGCGGTGCGGCCTTTACAGATTCGGCGGCAGCAAGAAGCGATCGCGCACCATTCCCGCAAAGACACTCGGCGGCCGCAATCACGCCCGTTTTGAGGACATCTCGACGTTGCATGGCAATCCTTTGTGGTGTTCTGCCGGGCGGACCCGGTTGGTACTCGGGGCTAGCCGGAGAAACTGGCTCTCTTTACCTTGGTTGAGTTTATTGGCGGGCGCGCTAGAATCAACCGCGTTCACAGAAATCGACTCGGGGATGAGGAATGTCTGATGGACCGCAGGCGCAAGACAACACTCTTCAGTCTGGCATTTGCCCTCCTGTGCGGCGCCGTTGGCACGTCGGCCGCAGACCGCGTACCGGCCGCGCGATCGATCCGGGTCGTCAACCCGCTTCGGCTCCCCGGCGACGACATCCCCGCGGTCCGCACGCCGCTGGGAATTCCCAACGACTACAAGCCCTGGATCGTCCGGCTCAAGAACGGCGATCTGTTGATCGTGGCTTTCTGTTTCGGCGGCACGCCGAGTAACAAGCTCGCCGCCGGCCAGCCCTATCTCGAGCGGGCCGTGTTCTGGCGTTCGCAAGATGGGGGCAAAACGTGGGGGCCGCGCGAGGAACGCCCCGACATCCACGGCCGCGAGTTTTCGCTCTCGTCCCTGTCAGACGGCACGCTGATCATGCCCTGCCATTTCCTGGCGAACGACGCCGCCAACAAGGCAGGCTACACGCACAGCAAGGTCTATCGCTCCGTGGACCTGGGGAAGACCTGGACGGAAACACGCGTCGGCCCCGAGGGATTTCCCGAGAAGGCGCAGACCTCGACCGACTGGACGGCGATCGAGGTGCCCGATGCGGACCGGCCGGGCATGACCATCGTACAGTTGGGAGTCGGTATGCAGGAAGGGAAGGAAGCGGCGCCCTCGCACGTCTTTCTGTGGCGTTCGCGCGACAGCGGCGCAACGTGGGATAAATCGCTCGTCCCCGATACCGGCGGCTGGATCGATGCCGACGGGTTCTTTTCGCAATCGACGACCTATCGCTCGGCTTCCGGCGTGCTGTGGCACCCGGTCCGCGTGGACGCCTCCGGGCCGCACTGGAAGCTGCCCGCCGCGGCCGGTGTGGCGATCCGTTCGGGTGACCAGGACGACCGCACGATGTTGTGGAAATCGACCGACAACGGGCGCACCTGGCGCCGCCATAAAGACGGCGGCCGGTTCGGCACGTATGGCGAAATGTATCCGCGGTTCCTGCGGCTGCATGACGGCCGGCTGCTGCTCACGTTCACCGTCCGCAGCAACTCGACCGACGGCCATCCGCTGGGCCTGCGGGGCCTGATCAGCTCCGACGACGGTGAGACCTGGGACTTCTCCCATGATCGCATCGTCATCAGCGGCCGTAACCACGGCGCCAGCGGCGGCGGGTTCGGAAACACGATTCAATTGCCGGACGGAGCCCTGGTGTCGGTCTATAGTTTCCGTGGCGAGGACGACGCCACGCATATCGAAGCGGTCCGCTGGACCGTTCCTGAGAAACTGGCAGCCTCATCGACCCAGCCCGTTCATCCCCTGCTGATCCGTAACGACCACAACGTCGTGACGCGCGTCGTCATCGACGGCACGGGGAAGAATGGCGTGCGCGTCAACGGATTGTCGTTCGCGCTTCGAAGCACAGACGACCTCGCCGATCTCGAATCGCTGGAGTTGTTTACGACCGGGGACAAATTCGATTTTTCCGCGACAACACAGTTTGGCCGGCCTGCACAGCCCGCGATGAACATCGACTTTCACGGTGAGTCCGACCTCCACCCCGGAGATAACGCGTTCTGGCTCTCCTGTCGCCTGAAGCCCGCTGCCGATTTGTCGCACCACGTCAGTGCCGTTTGTACGTCGATTGACACCACGGCCGGCCGGATTATACCCCGCGACCTGTCACCCCGCGTCCGGCATCGCATCGGCGTCGCGCTGCGCCGGCACAACGACGATGGCGTGCACACGTACCGTATCCCCGTTCTGGCGACAACGCCTGCCGGCACGCTCTTGTGCGTCTACGACATGCGCCGCCGGATGGGGCGCGACTTGCAGGAAGATATCGACATCGGGCTCAGCCGCAGCACCGACGGCGGCCAGACCTGGGAGTCTCCCCGGGTCATCATGGACATGGGGGAATACGGCGGGCTTCCGCAGGAGCAAAACGGCTGCAGCGACCCCGGCATCGTCATCGATCGACAGACCGGCGACATTTATTGTTTCGCCGTCTGGATGAACGGCAAGCCGGGCAAGCATCAGTGGGTGGGCGACGGCTCCGCGCCGGGCCATGAGATCGGCCAAAGCGCGCAATTTCTGATGGTGCATTCCAAAGACGAGGGGCGCACCTGGAGCAAGCCGGAAAACCTGACGCGCCGGTTGAAGAAGGCCGAGTGGTGGCTGCTCGCGCCGTCTCCCCAGCAGGGGATCAGCCTGGACGACGGAACCCTCGTCATGCCCGTTCAGGGTCGCGACGAGAAGGAAGAGAAAGGAGCGAAGGGAATTCCGTTTGCCACGATCATGACCAGCCGCGACCACGGAGCCACATGGACCGTGGGCGCCCCGGCCTGGAGCGGCGGCAATGAATGCCAGGCAGCGCAGCTCGGCGACGGCTCGATCATGCTCAACATGCGGAACGACCATGAGCGGTTTCGTGCCGTCGCCGTCACGCGTGATCTGGGAATGACCTGGGAAATGCATGAAACGAGCCGAAAGTCGCTGATCGAACCGAACTGCAACGGCAGCCTGCTCCGCGTCGATTACAGTGAAGACGGTGCGAAGAAACACGTCCTGCTGTTCTCCAATCCGCACTCGCAGACAGCCCGCACGCATCAGACCATCCAGGTCAGCTTCGATGACGGGCGCACCTGGCCCGAGTCGCATCACCGGTTGCTCGACGAGGGGCGCGGCGCGGGCTACCCCAGCCTCACCCGCGTTGACGATCGCCACGTCGGCATCGTCTACGAAGGGAGCCCCGCGCACCTCGTTTTTGAAAAGCTCACGATCGACGAGTTGCTCAAACCGGCTGCAGATTAGCCCGCCACAGCCGCGTCACTCGGTGACCATGTGATGCCGACGCCGTGCTTCCCTAGTGCTTTGTCAAACCTTGATTTTCGGGTAGCCACGCTCGCCAGAGCGTGGGGGATGAGTCTGTATTCGATGCTTTCCCACGCTCTGGCGAGCGTGGCTACAACCTGACTTTTATCTT
>JBLMWR010000171.1:0-4480 GCA_050257335.1 Deltaproteobacteria bacterium
GTGAAGTCATTTTCGGCGATGGCCTGTTCACGGGTCAGCATGTCGGTCGGCTTCCAAATCAGGCCCGCAGAATTGAGACGACGCGAAGAGGCCACCCCGCGGCTCGCCGTCCTCCATCCTCGATCCTCTATGCTCTATCCCGCATTGTGGGCCGCCGGTGCCGCACTTTTTCATACGCGTCGCTGCGACGACGGGCACGCGAACGCCGTTCTTCGTTCGTTTCGGTACATACGACTTCATAGAGGATGGCGCGGCTGTTTCCCGATTTCCGCAAAATCCGCCCCAGACGCTGTTTCGCCTGGCGGGTCGAGGCCTTGCCCCCGATGACGATCGCCACCTTCACCTCCGGCAGATCGACTCCTTCGTCGAGCACCTGATTGGCGACGAGTGCGGGATAAAACCGGGACTCCAGCCCCTGCAGCACATCAAGCCGTTCTTTTTTGCCGCAATGGCTGAGCAGGCACGGAATCAGAAACCGCAGCGATACGTCGCGGGCCATGGCGTTCGAGCCGGCGAAGATCAGGCAGGGTTCTCCGGCGTGCAGCCGGAACAGGTCTTCGATCACGCGCAGTTTCTCTTCGGCCCGGTTCTCGATCGATTTTTTGGCGAGAAACGCCCGCATCGCCCGCCGCGACTCGGGGGAGCGGACGGATTCCGAGCAGAGCTTTTCCCAGTTGAAATCCGGATCGGTCTCGCGCCGTTCGAGCATGTACGCGCACAACTCGCGCGACAGCCGGTCGTATTGCCGTTGCTCCTCGGCCGTCAAGTGCACGGGAATCCGCACGACTTCGTAGTCGGCGAGCGTATTCCCCCGCGCCAGCGAGATCGGGACTTCGTAGACGATCGGACCGATGAGATGATCGAGATCGGTGTGCCGGCCGTCGGAGCGCTCCGGCGTGGCCGTGAGCCCCAGCCGCAAGGGAGCCGCGCACATCCGCGCGGCGTCCGAGCGCACGCGTCCCGGCAGGTGGTGGCATTCGTCGAAAATGATCATCCCGAACTGGTTCCCGAAGCGCTCCATGTGGATGCAGGCGCTGTCGTAGGTCGTCACCGACACGGGGGAAAGGCGGAACAGATGGTCGCCCACGATCCCCGCATCGTAGCCAAGCCCTTCGGCGATCCGGCGGTGCCACTGATACATGAGATCGCGAACAGGAGCGACGACGAGGGTCGAGATGGCGCTGCCGGCCATCAGGTGGAGCGCCACTTCGGTCTTGCCGGTGCCGGTCGGCATCACGATGCATCCCCGCCCCGTCTGGTTCCAGCAGGCGACCGCCTTCTGCTGATCCGGGCGCAGCTTGCGGAGCTCGACTCCGGGCCAGGTGATCCGGCGCCAGGCGGGGACGGCGTCGGCAATGCGTGCGCTCTTCAATCGCGGGTCGTCGCGTAGCGCGGAATAGGAAATCGCGTCACACCGCCAGCCGCGAACCCGGCTGTCCCAGACCCATTCGACGCCTGCCCCCAGTTCGGGAACGCCGGCGCGTTCGTATCCTTCGAGAACGAGCGTTCCGCCGGAGAATTTCAGCGTGGGCGGGGCCGTAGCCATAAGTCGGAATCAAGCCGGCAAACGACGCCGAACTCAGAAAGAGCGGGTGAGTGGGGGCGGCGTCAGGCCCCCAGTTTGGCGGCGTAACGTGTCACAGGTTTGCCTCCCCGGCGCTCGCCCCCCCCCCGGCGCTCGACGACTGTCCGTTTTTCGATCGACGATTTTGTGAACCACCCGCAGACCTCATCTCGCGGAGCGAGAATGACTCCATTAATGCGGCGGCGGGGGGCTGTTCTGGAAGGCGCGGTTGCGGTAGAGGAAGTCGATGATGTTCCCCTCGTGGGGCTGCAGCCAGTTCAGGGCGATCGTCTTGAGCGCGCCGATATTGAGCCGGTCGATGTGGGTGGCGTCGAGCAGCGCCTGCGAGAACTTCGGATCCTTCGTGATCGCCGAGCAGACCAGGGTCTGGCCGATTGAACTCAGCATCTTTTCCTGCGGGCAGTCGACGACCGTGACGAACGGAAACATGTATTCGGCCTTTGCGATCGCCGGTTCGGAGCTCGTGCAGTGAATGACCGTGGGGCGCAGGTAATCGCAGCGCTCGTGCTTGACCAGCCGCGGGCCGTTGCGATATTTCGCGGTCACCTCTGTCACGCCGGGTTGCGCGCAGCCGTCGTCGATCTGGCTGGAAATGGCCTCGGCCTGGCCGGGGACGGTGAACGCCGCCAGCGCCGCGTGCGAATCGGTCATCGGAAGCGGGGCAATGGGCCCCAGCCGCTCTGCCAACGCGTCGGCGATCTCGGCCCCGTGGCGCGAGACCCAGACACCAGAGCAGTTGATGCAGCCGCGGCCGCTGTTGAGGACCACGCTGTCGGCCATGAGGTCGAGGTAATTCCGCCAGTTGTCGACCTCGTCGTCGCCCAGCAGAATCTTGCTGAACCCCGGCCCGTGGACCTGCACGCGCGGATTGCCATGATAGCGCTCGACGGTGGGGAGCCCGCCGAAAATCATCGTGCGTTCGCAGTTCTCGATCACGGCGGCTCCCATTTCCGGCCCGCCGGGGTAAATGGCGATCGCCTCGCGCGGGATTCCCGCCTGGCAATAGGCCTCGGTCATGCGGTACGGCGTCCAGGGCTCCTGCGGCCCGGGCTTGAGGACCAGGCCGATCTGCAGCGGAATGACGGGCATCCACAGAGTGTGCACGCCGGGAGAATTCGACGGCAGCACCATTCCCAGCACCGGACTGTTGGCTTGGTAGCTGAGCATGACCCCGCGGGACTCCATCCCATAACCCTTCGTCAGAATCTCGAGGGGCAGGCCGCGCGTCAGAGCGTCGAGGATTTCACGCATGTGCGTCAGCACGAAGTAGTTTTTCTTCATGTTGGCCGCGCACATGTGCTCGGGGAGCCCGGTCGTCGCCGACTGCATCCGGCAGAATTCTTCCGGCGTCTGCGTGCCGTTCCCGAGGGGGAGTTTGGCGTTGAGATACAAATCACCGGCTTTGGCGGCGATGTCGATCAGTCGGCTGATCGGGATTTCGCGCAGCACGTCGCGCGCCCGCTGCACGTGCCGCTTGTCCATCTTCAGCATCCCGCCGTTGGCCTGATGCACCCTGGCCAGCACTTCACCGGTCTCGAAGTGCACGACCTCCTGCTTTTCGAGGCTCTCGTAGGGTTTGCCGAAGCGGATCACGGGGATTTCTAACACGGTGGGGTCCTGTCAGTGGTCAGTGGTCGGTGGTCAGTTGACAGTTCTCGGTGGCCAGTTGTCAGTGCCCGGGTGGCTTTGGGCCAATCGACTTGAGGTAGGCATTCAGGCGCGGGGCGAGTTCGTCGAGAATGGGCTTGATTTTCGAGATTTCGGCTTTGCTGAGGAATTTACGTTTGAATGCGCGGCGGAGCCAGTGCTTCGTTTCATTGAGGGAACCGCGTGCGATGCGAGAAAATCGGCGATTCTCCTGATACGTGCCACGACCGTCGCCTTCCGCAATTGATAAACGGCCAAGTTCTCGAAACTGGACTTTGCCATTCATCGTCGCTGACAACTGACAACTGACAACCGTCTAGTGCTTTGTCAAAGATAAAAATCAGGTTGCAGCCACGCTCGCCAGAGCGTGGGAAAGCATCGAATACAGACTCATCCCCCACGCTCTGGCGAGCGTGGCTACCCGAAAATCAAGGTTTGACAGAGCGCTAGTACACCCCGACAGTCGTCGTCTTGGCGAACTCGTGGAACGGTCGCGTGCCGCTGATGCCGTCCCAGGGGTATTTATCGAACGGCATTTCCCGCTCTCCTTCGTCGCGCTCCATGAAGCCGGGGATGAACGTTTCTTTTGTCAGGGTCGTCAGCTTGACGCGCCCTGTCTGGCCGTAGCCGACGACCTGGTTGTAATCCTTGAAGTCCACCACCTCGATCACGGCGCGCGGCTGGGGAGCGTAATAGGTGATCTTGTAGTTGTCGGCCGGATCGAAGGGCTTGCCGCATGCCAGGCCCATCAGCGTGTTGCCGTAGGTGGGGGTCATGTACACGCCGTCGAGCAGTTCCTCCATGGCGAAGCGGTACCACTGCGGAGTGAATTCGGTCCCTCCCGAAAAAATGCCGGTGATGCCGGCCTGCCGGATGCTCGAACCCTGGTCGATCAGCTTCATGGCGAGGGCTTCGAGCAGCTTGGGGGTGGTGAACATGCACTTGACGTCGTGCCCGGCGGAGAGGACCGTGAGGGCCTGGTCGATCACATGGTCGCGATAGGCTTCCATTTCCTTCATGTTCCCGCGCTTGATCAGTTTGACCACCCAGCGGGGGTCGAGATCGACACAAAAGCAGATGCCGCCGCGGTATTGCGCCAGATGTTCGACCGCCAGCCTGAGCCGCCGCGGACCGCTGGGACCGAGCATCAGCCAGTTGCTTCCCTTGGGGAATTTGTCGTCGGGAAGCGTGGCGCTGAACATCTCGTAATCGATCTTCCAGTCGTCGATCTGCATGCGGCTCTTGGGG
>JBLMWR010000172.1:0-3176 GCA_050257335.1 Deltaproteobacteria bacterium
GGCCGCTTCGCGGGCCTGCTGAACGGCCGGCAAAATGAGCGCGGCAAGGATGGCAATGATGGCAAACACCACCAGCAGCTCGATCAGGGAAAAACCGGCATTCCGGTGCGCCGCGCGCGCCGGCCGGCGCGCGGGCAACTTGCTTGAGACAGGGTTCCGACGCATCATGGACCTTCCTTTCTTGAAACGTGGTGATTGGCGTTCGACCGGACAAACAATGGCAGACCTGAAGAATTCTCAATTCTTGAACTGGATCTGTGGGAATTCGGTCTCGCCTTCTTCGACTGTGACCTTGAGCGGAGTGGTTCCGGCATTGGCATAGGCAGGCGGCAGCACATTCGGGGGGGGAAGTTCATCGGCCCCGCCCTCCTGGCCGTTTGACGCGCGGCGCCATTCGATCGTCGCCTTATATTCGCCGGCGGGTGCACCATCGCCGGGCTCGTAGGTCGTCACGACAATCGATCCGTCCTCTTGGACGGTCGCCCGTGGCCGCGCCGAAAGGGACGGGTCCTGCGGATGCAGGACGATCGCAGCGCCGGCGGCGGGCTGCCCATCCACGAGCAACTTGCCAGTCAGCGGATACACAGCCAGCCGTTCGGGCCCGACGTGCCCGCGCCCCAGCGAGAACGCGGCCCACACCAGCGTGACCAGGCCCACGGCCGCCCCCGCGTGCCAGGCGCGAAACGGCAGCCGCCGCTCCACGGAACGGCGCACCGGCCGCCTGAGAGGCACCGGTCCCTCTTCCGCCGGCGAAGGCCACGGCTCACGCACGACCGTGGCATCGATAAAACTCGCGACTCCGGGGACTTGCCGGCAGAAATGGGCGAGGAGCTGCTTTTCGTACACCGACGAAACCTCGCCCGTCGCTACGACCACGCCGGCGTGTACTTCAATCCGCAACTGGCTGACCGCAAATAGATTCTGCTTTTCCAGAAATTCCAAGATTCGTTGTGCAATTGTCTCTCCGTCGGTCTCCAAGGGAGTCCCATCGGCGAGCACCTGCCGGGCAGGTGGCGGAGATTTCCGGCGGCTCGTCCCGGGAGCAGCCGCAGGCTGCCGCGGCGCCGCGGGCATCCGGACAGGAACGCGGTCCGCAGGCGCGGCTGTGATTCCGGACGGCTCCACGTCCGGCAGCAGAGCGATCATCTCTGCGAAAGCCGCTTCGAGTGCGGACGGCTGCGATGCCGAAGTTCCCGCGTTCTCCCGTGCGCAATCCGATCCCCTGGATCGCAATCCATAAGATTCTATTTTTCTGGAATTCATGGCATGCATCCTGTAATCAAGAATTTCACACCTGCAAAAAACATCATTCGCCGGCACTGCGGCGCTGATAGATGTCGTCGAAGACAGCCCCTTCGGCAAAAAAACGGGCTTGTGCGTCATCAAAATCGGCGGCGATTTTCGTCACGGGGAACAGCTCGATTTTCCGAAACACGTCACCGTGGCGGGCCAGAATTTCGGCACTTATCGGCCGGTAGAAATGCCTCGCGATCGTCTCCTGGGCCGCGTCGGTATAAAGGAATTTCAGATACGCCTCAGCCGCCTGTCGCGTTCCTTTGCGATCGACGTTGCTGTCGACTACGGCGACGTGCGGCTCGGCGCGGATGCTCGCCGGCGGATACACGAGCTCCAGCTCCCCCCGTGCCTCGCGCACTTCCAGGTGCGCCTCGTTCTCCCACGTCAAGTGCACGTCGCCGATCCCTTTTTGCGCAAAGGTGCTGGTCGCGCCCCGGGCCCCGGTATCGAGCACCGGCGTATGCCGATACAGCTCTGCTACGAACTTCTGCGCCTCGTCTTCCGACCCGCCGCGGTACAGGACGCTCCCCCAAGCCGCCAGAAAGCTCAGCTTGCCGTTTCCCGATGTTTTCGGATTCGGCGTGATGACCTCCATGCCCGGCCTGACGAGATCGGGCCAGTCTCGTATCCCCTTCGGGTTTCCGTTGCGGACCACGAAGACGATCGTCGAGAAGTAGGGAAGCGAACGGTTCGGGAATTGGCCGTCCCAGTTCTCCTTCATCAGTCCCTTCTTGCGGATCGAGTCGGTGTCGGACCAGAGGGCGAGCGTCGCGACGTCGGCCTCGAGGCCGTCGATGACCGACCGCGCCTGGCTCCCCGAGGCGCCGTGCGACTGCTTGATCGTCAGCTTCCGGCCGGCTTCCCGCTCGTATTGGCTGATGAACTGGCCGTTGATGTCGCGCCACAGCTCCCGCGTCGGATCGTACGAGACATTGAGCAGTTCCAGCGGCACCCGATTGTCACCCCCCTCCGTCTGTGAGTTCGGCGCGCAACCCTGCAGGACGGCGGCGGCAATGGCGACCAGCAACGTTGCACTGATGATCGATGCATTCCTCGAGGACATGTTCCAATTTCCTTTCTCGATGGACTGGGATTCGTTAGATGGGGATGTGTCCGGAGCTCCGAGTCCGAGCAAAACAAAAAGCCCGGAAGAAAACTGCTTCCGGGCCGGGCGGGATTCGGTTGGAATTCCTGACCATTCAGGAATGCGGGAGCCGAGACGGCTGCCGATTCGCCCGGAGACCACGGAACGCGGTCGGCGAACAACAACAGGCGACGCCACGGCAATAGATCATTATGTTTATCATGGTGATATTTATCGCCACATTCTGCCGCAGCGTCAATAGTAAAACTATTAAAATGATCGTTTTTATAATATTTATTCTCCGAGATGACTTGCCTTCGGAGAAGAGGCAGTTTTCCGAATCGCGGCATTTCCTGCCGACTCTGGTCAGAACGGGGTGGCGGGAAAGCTCGGGCGTTGATTTCATCGGCCTGTTTCCCGGGCAGTACGGACGCATCCGCACCGTTGTCAGGCAGTAAGACTGACGTACTTGGGGACCAGACCCGCGCCGCAATTAACCGATGATCACCCGCGGCCGTTTCTCGGGGTTCGGTTCGGCCTTCTGCAAGAGGGCCCGGACCATCCAGGGGATGTTCCCCTCCCCGAGCAACAGAAAGTTCAGGTTGGCAGCCAGCGGCGATTCGTCGGACCACCCGAAATGCAGTTCCGGCGGCCGTCCGACTTTGGCCATCTCCAGGCCGATCGCCGCGATCACGTGCGGCACAGAGGCGCAGCGCGACACCTGAATCAGGTCGAAGCCGTCTTCGCGAGCGATTCGCATCAGGGGAAGGTGGTAGAAATCGCTGGGATCCTCGAG